>MGQS01000032.1:32768-33717 GCA_001797905.1 Deltaproteobacteria bacterium RBG_16_54_11
TTCCTTGATTCGATCTGCAAACATCTCAGCGTGGCGCATCTCATCGATCGCTATCAGCTTGACCTTCGCAGCCATATCGCCGTAGTCCATATTGTCCAAATTGTAGTGCTGGTTCATGTACTGGGCAATGGCCTGCAGCTCCATGCCGCGGGCCTTGTTCAAGACCTCAATGACCTTTTCCTTCTTTTGCTCTTTGCTGGTTTGAGCCATACTGCACCTCCTTTTTTTCCCAATTCATCTAACCCGCCAACGGCAAAAAAATTGCTTGGCCGCCTTGGCGCCGCGAAAAAAACCTCTATCGTTCCACTCTTTTTAAAAATTCCCCCCGGCTTTTTGACGTTAAAAATATAATACCGGATTTACCTAAATCAAACAAAAATTTACGCGCGATAGGGAGGATGGAGTTATCCCTTTGCCGGGGTCGAGAAGTATGGCTCAGGATGCCAATACCATTTCTATGAGCGAGGGGCCAGGCTCGGCAAAGGATCGTTTCAGGGCATCGGCCAGGCCGGAAACATCGCTCACGGAAACCGCCGGCACGCCGAGACCCCGGGCGCAGCTGACCCAATCGATGATTGGGTCCGTCAGCGCGGTGAGGGTCTGGGCTCTCTTGCCCGGCTTTTCAATCCCTGCCGTTCGTAGCTCTGCCAGCAGGGTCCTGTAGCTCCTGTTTGAGCAGAGCAGGGTCGTGATATTCAAGCCTTCCCGGGCCTGACTCCAGAGGGCCTGGACGGTGTACATGGCGCTTCCATCCGCCTGGAAGTTGATGACGGGCCGGTCCGGGCAGGCAAGGGCGGCCCCGAGGGCACAGGGCATGCCGTAGCCGATGGCGCCGCCGGTGAGGGGCAGGATGGTATGAGGGGGGAGACCGGCGGCCATGGAATAATACCTGCCGGAGGTGGTGAGACCCTCATCCACGATAATGGCCCCCTCGGGTTGAAGAGCTGCC
>MGQS01000032.1:33761-34065 GCA_001797905.1 Deltaproteobacteria bacterium RBG_16_54_11
CGACGGGCGGCTTGACGGGGCGTCACTGGCCGGCGTATTGGCGCCGTTGCCCTGCCCTTTCAGGCTATCTGCCAATGCGGCCAGGGCTTCCCATATATCCTGTCTCCCCGTGCCGATGGCCGCCGCTTGTTGGTCATCTCTGAGGATGCGGCTGCGAACGCCCGGATAGCCGAAGAAGGTGACCGGGTCCTTCGCTCCGGCAAGAACGACGCCATCGTAGTCCGAGAGCAGGGTCTGGGCTGCCTTCGGGAGATAGGGGATGCGTTTCACAGCCGCCAGCCCGATCCCCTGTTCCAGAACAGGC
>MGQS01000032.1:34216-34530 GCA_001797905.1 Deltaproteobacteria bacterium RBG_16_54_11
TATAGGGTCACAGGAACTTCCGGACAAGACAGGGGCCTGGGTTGTACATGCACCGAGCTGGTAATCGTGGGGCACGATCAGGCTGGCGATGCAGCCGCTTGAAGCGGCCTGGACAGCTTCCGCCACATCCTTGGGCAGCTCTTGTGCAGAGGCGGTGGTTCGAACCCAGCCCGATACCGTCTTGGCCAGCCCCTCGATGTCCATCGCCAAAGGGGGATCCATCGGTCGGTGCCAGGTGGCATGCTCCCCGATGATATTGATAAGCGGCGTATGGGCGCGCCTGGCATTGTGGAGATTGGCGATGCCGTTGGCAA
>MGQS01000032.1:34547-39928 GCA_001797905.1 Deltaproteobacteria bacterium RBG_16_54_11
AGCAGGGTCATGGCCGGTTTTCCCGCCATGCGGCCGAATCCGTCGGCCGCGCCGGTGCAGACACCCTCGAACAGTCCGAGAACGGCCTTGATGCCCGCTATCCGGTCAAGGGCCACCACGATAGGCAGCTCGGTTGTGCCCGGATTGGCGAAACATATCTCGATCCCGCAGTCGACGGCAGTTTTGATAAGCGCTTCAGCTCCGTTCATCTCATCCTCGCCTCGTTATTGGGTTCCGTTCTTCACGCATGATCCACGCTCCGTGCCTGTAACCAATAAAAGTCCTTGAGACTACACGGTTTCATGCATAAAGGCAATCACAAAACCGCCTGCGCAGAATCCATGCCACAACCCCCAGTGTATTATCCCCCGGCGGAAGATCAGGTATCTTAATAGCCCCATGTTCACGTCCTTGAATTATATACGTGAGACTCCTGAAAGCAAATAAATTTTTAGATTCGTTAGCGACAAGGGGCCGTTACATACTATCCCCTTGAGAGGGTTGATGGTTATGGGCGAGAGGGGAGTATAATCGCCCCTTGACATTTGACGCGATATTTGGTTTGCTTAGTATGCGCTTCTGCCCGCGGCTCGCCAATGGGTTGAAGTGCAAGAAAGTATACAAAAAAACAAAGAGGAGGTCACATATGTCTATGCATTATTTGCAGCCTTTGTTTGCGTTAATAGCAGGTATCTTGATCCTGGTTATGCCCAAGATGCTGCACTACATTGTCGCTGTCTATCTCATCGTCTATGCTCTCATCGGTTTCGGTTTGCTTCGATAGATCGAGAAATGCACTTTTTCTGGTGAGAGGCTTTGACCACGGATTTACCCCCCCGGGGGAATCCGCTCACCTAAGAAGATGATGTAAGCAGACCTCTCTCCACGATGGGCATAAGATCCGGTCTTATCTTGAGAGGTTGGTAATGTGGGTCGATACAATCTTTCCCCTTGCCTGGCTCCTCGCCTTGAGGCAGAGGTGCGGGATAATGATCGGGAAAACGGCAGCGCTTCTACAGGGGCAAGGCTCCACAATGCGGATCAGCGCCTATGGACGAGCCCCCTCCCATTGAACTCCCCATCGACGGCACGCTGGATTTGCATGCGTTTGACCCGCGCGAGGTAAAAGAACTGGTGGCGGATTATCTGTCAGCCTGCCGGGACCGGGAAATCCTCACGGTGCGCATCATCCACGGCAAGGGCAGAGGGGTCTTGCGGCGGATAGTCCACTCCGTGCTCGACCAACTGCCGGAGGTGGCTTCTTTCCGCCTAGGGGGGGAAGCAGCCGGGGAATGGGGGGCAACCATCGTTACCCTCCGGTCAGGGAAGGCACAAGGCTGCAAAGAAAAATGAATGAAAATGAAATCGGGAAAAACATAGCGGATAGCTGCCGATTGGGGGCGTTCACTCCTCCTCCTCAATGGCCTCCAGCTTCCCGTCGATACTCTCCAGTTTTGACCTCATCTGGCAATAGGAACAGTAGACCTCGTCCCCCTCTTTCTCATTATCATCTAAGGGGATCTCCGCCTCGCAATAGGGGCAGGTTGCCTCTCGCTTTGCCATGGTCTATCCTCCTGTGGTCAGAGATTGAAAAGTCAAAAGGTCCTTGCCTCTTAAACCCTTGTTTGCCCGTTAACCATTTTTGCATATAACAGGGCTGGTCACAAACGCTTGTGCCCACCTGGCACTGATGCTTGCCTCGACCATTAGAATATCACAGTATCCCTGCCCGGGCAACCAAAAGGCCCCTGATCAGGGGCTGGGATTGGAAGTGGGTTTGGGGGGCGGGAACTAAATTTTATTAGAATGAAGGGGTGGAATCGAACTATGATATTTCAAGATCTGACCCGGCTTTCTTTTGAAGGCCTGCCTTCTATTTTTCGTATCTTTCAACCGTTAATCCATCGATCTTGCTAAAGTCTCTGATATCGGCTGTGATGACGGAAAACCCGAGCGAAATGCATGTTGAGGCTATGATCAGGTCATGGGCGCCAACGCTCACCCCACTTTTTGCAAGATGAGCCCAGATTCTTGCATATATCCTCGCGGCGCTCAGGTCGAATACGTAGATCGGGAATAGCTCAATTACCTTTTCAACATATGATTCTCTTTTCAACCGTCTCTTTTCGGAATCGGCTCGATGTACTCCATGGAGGAGCTCAGAGACAGTAATGATACTGATACCGAAAGGCTCATCACCTCTTTCCTGTATTAATTGTTCTAGCGGGCTAGGATTTCTTTCCAGGGCGATGAGAACACTGGTATCAAAGATCACGCCCATCGATCATCCTTCGGCATGAGGGGTTGATGTCTCACAATCTTTTTTAAATCATGCTCAAAATGCTCTGCTTCGGCACCCAATCTGGGAATATGTTTCAGAAGCCCTTTAAGCTCACCAAGTGTTCTTTCTTTGAGGGGTGTTTCCACTGGACGAATAGAGGCCACTGGTTTCCCTCCTCTCACAATCGTATAAGAATCACCTCTGTATTTTATAGAATTCAGTATCTCAGAGAATCTTCTGACTATCTCGGTTGCACTGACTATCTTTTCCATAAGGGCATCCTTTCTGTAAAATATGATTATCATATTTTACAGATAATCTCCGCCCCTGTCAACCTTTTTTTTCTTCCTACCCAGAACCTTTTGGAAGGCATGCCAAAAATCGGAATCAACGTACCATGTCCCCTAAATTCCCCTCTATCATACTTATCCCTTCGAGGCAACAAAAAGGCCCCTGAACAGAGGCCGGTGATAAATTTTCTTAAATCGAGACAAGATCCCCTCACCCGGCGCCTCCCATTCGAGCGAGGCATGGGTGAGGGGTCTATGGCAGTCGTTGGCAGGCCTTGCGCCGGTTTTTATTCTGTCGGCTCCTTAGGTTCGGCAGGCGTAAGAGACTTATAAGTCATTTCGAGCTTTATCCGGTCGCGCTCCTTCTTTGCCGCGGCATTATCGGGATTGAGCTTCACCGCATCATCAAGCAGCGCCTTTGCCTGCTCAAACTCTTTTTCATTGGCCTTGAGCAGGGCGCGCTTATACAGGATGGCCGATGCTTCCTTGCGTTTGCCTGCCTTGCGGTAGATGCCGGTCATTTCCGTCATAATGTCCTCGCGGCCTTCTTTGATCCTCGAAAGCAGGGAAATATAGGTGTCGTCCTCGAGAAAGCCGGCAGGAGGGGTAACGGTCTCTTTGTAGTAGGAGAGTTTATAGAGTTTTAGGTAATTTCCTCCGGCAAAATCGGTGCGAGGCTTGTAGCCGAGTACGAAGTTACCGGCATATTCCGGCGCGCGGACCTTCATCTCGGGCTTTTGTGATTTTATCCAGTCAACGGCCAACTGTGCGTCTCGGCGGATATCGAACGCGTTTTTCGACACGAACCTCATCCGAAGGAGGTAAGCGGCCAGGAGATGAGGACTCCTGTCATAAGACTTGAGGCGATCGAGCCAGAAGCCGGGCTCTGCCGTGCCGCTCTTCGGGAGCATGACTGACTTGACGAACATATAGTATAAAAATGAATCCATGTATTTGCTCTCGGCCAAGGCAGGCATATCGGCAATCTTCTTTGCTTCATCATAGACCTCGGCTTCCTTCCTGGTCTTCTCGGTCAGATCGAGCACATCGATAAATTTCTTGTCGATCTCCTTGTCATCCTGATAGTCGGGCGCGACCCGCTCCAGGCGTCTCACGCTTTTGGCAAGGTTCCAGTCGCCGGCAAAAGAAACGCCGGCGATTAGCACGGCCACCGCCGCCAGTACAGCGAGCAAAGCCTTTCTCATAGCAGTCCCCCTTTCTCTTCTTCTCTGCGTCCTCTGCCATTAACTTTTTTCATAGCGATTTTGACAATACCTGATTACACCAATCGGCTCATATCTTACTGATTTTCTTGCCGATTTGTCAACGTATTAAAAAAAGGAACGTAGCACCTGTTCCTTTGTTCCTTCTTCTGGAGGACCTATATTTCTTGCCAAGCCAATTCAGAAAGTACGACCCCTTTCCTCTCCCAATTCCTAACTGGTGCCAAATTCATACTCTGTAATTAGTTAATTGATTTTCTTCATAACTGGTGGGCGCCACGTTCCGTTGAGTGCTTCCGGCTTAGGCCAATATATCCGCATTGTTAAATTAAAACCTTCCTGCGGGGCAGGCAGCCAATTGGGCTTCTTATCTATGCCCGGCGAGTTGGCCTGTATATAGATATCCAGCGATCCATCCGTGTTATATGTGAGATTGTCAGCGCTGTGAATAGCGTAGCGGTTTAACGGATTATCCACAAAATAACCCCCATCATTATACACGGTCAATGACCAGAATGCATTGGCCGGCGGGGTCTTCCCCATGGGAAAATGTAAAACATACCTGTTTGCGCCGGTTAAAGAAACTCCTTTATTGTCCACCGAAGTGTTGGGATAAATAGCATCTTCGGCAAGGTTTGCACCAAGCAGGTTGAGGGCGACATACGCTCGACGCAAGTAATGTACTCCGTAACTGCCCCATTTTACATTTATACTCCAGCCATTGGCCAAATATGAGTCCCCCGTGAAAGATTTAATTTTGCTCTGACCAGCGCTCACTGATGCTTCTAGTTTATTTCTTACTGCGGGATCAAGACTATTGATGTCGAAATCCTTACCCGGAACAATCCCAATTTCGGCTAGTTTCTTAACCATCGCAGCGTCAGCAGGCGACGGAGGATTGTCTTTGAGCAGCTTGGCAAAGTATTTGAAAAAGCTCTCGGCATCCATCTTTGCAACCCGCGCCGCAGGTGTTCTTTGTATAAAAGACGTTATATACAAAATTACAGGACTAGGGGCAAGGGCAGAAAAAATGGAGGAAGACCTGAGCGACCTCAGGGTCATCTGATCTTGCAATGTATGCACAGCCGCAAGATCATCCTGAGTGCGCTTACAGTAAAGACGGCCGAGAAGCCACACTATGTTGGTAGGTGACCTAATGATGGTAACGCCGGGAGGCAACTCACCCTGCCAATGAGGGCCTACAATAGCAAAGTCTCCCGCTTGATTACCGGTTGTACGGGTACCAGGACTGGCAAATACATTGGTCCAGGCATCCATGAGCGGCATGAGATAATAACGGCTTCCGAAGTCTGGCAAATGCATGATGATGGGCTCTGAGGATAAGTCCAACCAGGCGTTAGAGTAAAGCAAGTCATTGCTCGGACGAACCACCGAGTTTGATGAGTGGCCGGGAAAAGTACGCAAATGCAAGAACCGATTGACTAAGGCGCCGCCCACTGTATGCCTGTTCTTTGTAATATCCATTAATACGAGCGGATAGGCATAGATATATGCTTCAATCACCCGCGGATCAGCATGCTCTGAGGGCACGGCAGGTGTTGATACTATCATGTCTTCTGACGATGA
>MGQS01000032.1:39948-40075 GCA_001797905.1 Deltaproteobacteria bacterium RBG_16_54_11
GGAGGCATACGATATTTAACAAAAGAAAAAGTGATAACAGCAATTTTCCTTTCATTAAAAGTCCTCCTGCCAGCGCATAAGTTTAAAAATTATATACTAAAAAGGGGACGTTGTTTCTGAATGAACT
>MGQS01000033.1:0-6737 GCA_001797905.1 Deltaproteobacteria bacterium RBG_16_54_11
GAAATGTAGAAACTTTTCAAGCCCAAGGAAATGTCATTGCCATCGCGTATCAGGGGAAAACAAAGAACGATATAGATGTGAGGAAGAAAGCCGCATATTTTCAAAAGAAATATCATTTTAATTATGATTTAGAAAAAATATATGCGCTTAAATATAATGAAAAATATGAGAATGCTTCGGTGTTGACGGATGATTTTTCTCCGGCATCCTATTTGGACAGCATTAAAAGATATAATCAGAAGCAATGGTAGCTTAGCATCAAGAATCAGAACTGCAATACTTTTCGCTATCTTTATATATTATGGTCTACGGCATCGGCGTCGATATCATCACGATAGAGAGGTTCAAGAAGGCCCTGGAAAGGTGGGGAGATCGCCTCTGCAAGCGGGTGTTTACCCCGCAGGAGTTATCGATCTGTCAAAACAAGGCGCAGCCGGGGAGGCATCTGGCCCTCCGCTTTGCCGCCAAAGAGGCCTTTTTAAAGGCCCTGGGTATCGGGATGTTCCAGGGGGTAGCCTGGAATGAGATAGAGATCACCAATGATGCCTTAGGTCGCCCCCACATGAGCGTGCGGGGTGCTGCTGAGAAGCTCTGCCGCGAAAAAGGGATTAAGGAGATCTTCGTGAGCATCTCCCATGAAGCGGAATACGGTGTCGCTCACGTGCTGTTGGAGGTGTAACGTGAAGCTCGTAACCGCCGGCCAAATGCAAGACCTGGATCGCAGAACCATCCAGGAGTGCGGCATCCCCGGCATCGTCCTGATGGAAAATGCCGGTAGAGGCGCTGCCGAACTCCTGGTTCGCCATTTCCCCGTGGCCCGCGCAGGATGGGTCGCTGTTCTGGCAGGCAGTGGGAATAACGGTGGAGATGGTTTCGTCATCGCCAGACACTTGAAGAATTGGGGGATTCAGGCAAAGGTATACCTCTTTTCATCCATAGATGATGTAAAAGGCGACGCCGGGACAAACCTCCAGATCTGGCTCACCATGGGCGGAGAGTTGGTAGAGGTCATCTACAAGGGGGATTTTGCGCTGATAAAAAAGGAGTTTTCCGGGGCAAGCCTCATGGTGGATGCCATCTTTGGGACCGGGCTGAATTCAGAGGTCAAGGGCCTTCTCAAAGAAACCATCTCCTTCGTCAACTCCCTGCCTCAACCGGTGATGGCCGTGGATATCCCCTCCGGGCTGGATGCCACGGGAGGGCAGGTGTTGGGTGACGCCATCCGGGCCGATTTGACCGCCACCTTCGGCTTGGCCAAGATCGGGCAGGTGATCGAACCAGGCGCCGGTTATGTCGGGCAGCTAGAGGTCATCGACATCGGCATACCCCGCCATCTCATAGAGGAGGCCGATATCAAGACCCATCTCATCGACCAGGATGAGCTCGATGTGGGGCTCCTCGCTCCCCGACCTGCCCAGGCCCATAAGGGGGATTACGGTCACCTCTTCGTCTTGGCCGGCTCGCCGGGCAAGACCGGGGCGGCAGCCATGGTCTGCCAAGGGGCCCTGCGCACGGGGGCAGGCCTCGTCACCCTTGGGATCCCTGCCAGCCTGAACCCCATCCTCGAGGCCAAGCTCACCGAAGCCATGACCGCGCCCCTGCCTGATGCAGGGACCGGATACCTTTCTGCCGACGCATGGGGAAGGGTCCAGCAGCTGCTGGAGGGGAAAACAGCCTTAGCCCTGGGACCGGGGATTTCCACCGAATCACAGGTTCAGGAGATGATCTTAAAGCTCCTCCCTGAGGTTACCCTCCCCTTGGTCATAGACGCCGATGGGATCACTGCCCTGGCCTCACGACCGGAGATTCTGAAACAATGCAGGGGTTCCGTGGTGCTCACGCCTCATCCCGGGGAGATGGCCCGCCTGGCGGGTATCACCACTCAACAGGTACAGGCCGACCGGATCGGAGTGGCCAAGGCTTGCGCCACGTCGCACAACTGTATCGTTGTTCTCAAGGGCAACAGGACCGTCATCGCCACCCCTGAGCAGGAGGTTTACATCAATCCGACCGGCAACCCGGGTATGGCCTCCGGGGGCACCGGCGATGTCCTCACCGGCATGATCGGCGGTCTTATGGCCCAAGGTCTCCCCCCCCTGGCAGCTGCCCAATGGGGGGTATACCTTCACGGACTTGCCGGCGATATGGCCGCGCAAGAGTTGGGAGAAATCTCCCTCATCGCCGGCGACATCATCGACTACCTGCCCGATGCCTTGGGCGAGGTGAAGGCCCGTGCCAGCAGACAGGACCGCAGAGATTACCTCTCGCACCCCCCAGGAGACTGAGCAGATAGGGTCATTTTTGGGGAGCATGCTTGCCAAGGGGGATATCATTGCCCTCTCCGGCGAGCTGGGTACGGGAAAGACCACCCTCGTCAGGGGTATGGCCCGGGGCATAGGGCTTGAGGAGGGAGAGGTGGCCAGCCCATCCTTTACGCTTGTCAATGAATATGCCGGAGGTGGCCCTTTGGCCAGAGGCCCCCTGCGCCTTTTCCATATAGATCTCTACCGTCTCGAAGATGAAAAAGAGCTCCTCGGCATAGACTATGAAGAATACATCAAGGGGGAGGGAGTGGTTGTCATAGAATGGGCGGACAGGATTCCCCGAGCGGTTCCCCGTGATGCACTCTGGATAACGTTACGGTATCTCGGCGCTGAATGCCGGCAGATCGTGTTACAGGCGCAAGGTGATCGATACAAGGCGATGATTGAAGAGTTGCAGCGGAAGGTATATACTGAGTTTTCTTTGTAGCACATTATGGTAAGGAGGTTAGATCGAGGATGGCCTTGATCGTACAAAAATACGGGGGCACATCGGTTGCCAATCTTGAGCGGTTTCGAAACGTTGCCCAGCGGGTGATTAAGACCAAAAACCAGGGGAACGACGTGGTTGTCGTCGTATCGGCCATGGCCGGAGAGACCGATAGACTCTTCACGTTGGCCAAAGGTGCCACCCCGGAGCCCGATGAGAGGGAGCTGGACGTGCTCCTCGCCACAGGAGAGCAGGCTTCCTCAGCGCTGCTCGCAATCTGTTTAAACTCTATGGGACATCCGGTTAAATCCTTTCTCGGGCACCAAATAAAGATCGGCACGGACAGCGCCTATGGTAAGGCAAGGATCACCAGCGTAGACGCCGACAAGATTTTCTCCGAGCTCCGTCAGGGACGGATCGTCGTGGTAGCTGGATTTCAAGGGGAGGATGAACAGGGGAATATTACCACCCTTGGCAGAGGGGGCTCCGATACCACCGCCGTGGCCATTGCCGCCGCCCTCAAGGCGGACCTCTGCGAGATATATACCGACGTGGACGGCGTCTTTACCACCAATCCGAACATCTGCGATCGTGCGCGCAAGATCGACCGGATCAGTTATGACGAGATGCTGGAGATGGCCAGCCTGGGGGCCAAGGTGCTGCAGACCAGATCGGTAGAGTTCGCCAAGAAATATGGCGTAACCATTCACGTCCGGTCATCGTTTCATGAAGGTGAAGGAAGCATCGTCTGCGAGGAGGATAGCGATATGGAAAGGGCACTGGTTTCAGGGGTAACCTATGACGTGAATCAGGCCAGAATCGAGATCGCCGGCGTGCCGGATCGGCCGGGGATCGCCGCCCAATTCTTCAACGCCATCAACGAGGCGAACATCCTGGTGGACATGATCATCCAGACCACCAGCCTGGAGGAGGGTTTTGCCAATCTCGCCTTTACCATCTCCAAGGCCGATTTCCCCAAGGCCCTCAAGATAGCTCGATCCCTGGCCAAAGAGTTGGGGGCCAAGGAGGTCATCGCTGAAGACAAGGTGGCCAAGGTCTCCATGGTGGGGGTGGGGATGCGGAGTCATTCCGGCGTGGCCTCCATGATGTTCGGCGCCTTGGCCAAGGAAGGAATCAACATCAAGATGATCAGCACCTCGGAGATCAAGATCTCCTGTATCATCGATACCAAATATACAGAGCTGGCTGTTCGGTCGCTCCACGAGGCCTTCGCCTTGGGCAAGGGGAATGGATGACATGCCGGAGGTGACCCCTTGGCCAGAGGTAAAGGTCTACGACACCACCCTGCGGGATGGGACCCAGGGGGAGGATATCGTCTTCTCCGTGGAAGACAAACTTAGGATCACCCAGAAACTGGACGAGCTCGGGGTCCACTATATTGAAGGCGGATGGCCCGGATCGAATCCCAGGGACATCCAGTACTTCCAAGAGGTCGGCGCCATCCCCCTCAGCACAGCCAAGGTGGTGGCCTTTGGGAGCACGCGTCGTAAGGGAACGCCCCCTGAAAACGACGCCAACATCCGCGCCCTCCTGGAGACAAAGGCAGAGGTAATAACCATCTTCGGTAAGTCGTGGGATATGCACCCCTTGACCGCTATGGATATTTCTTTAGAGGAAAATTTGGAGCTTATAGCCGAATCCATCGCCTTTCTCAAGAAGCGCGTGCCTGAGGTCATCTACGACGCCGAGCACTTCTTCGACGGCTTCCGGGAGAATAAGGAGTATGCCCTTGCAACCGTTAAGGCCGCTGAGCAGGCAGGTGCGGACTGCATCGTGCTCTGCGACACCAATGGCGGCACCTTGACCTTCGACCTGGCAGAGATCGTCAGAAAGGTGAAGGGCTTGATCAAGACTCCCCTGGGCATTCACTGCCACAACGACGCCGATCTGGCAGTAGCCAACACCATCATGGCTGTCAAAGAAGGCGTTGTTCAGGTCCAGGGGACCATCAACGGCCTGGGGGAGCGCAGCGGCAACGCCAACCTCTGCTCCATCATCCCCTCGCTCCAGTTGAAGATGGGCATCCGGTGCCTCACTGATGATCGTCTGCGGAAGCTCAAAGATGCCTCAAGATTCGTGAACGAGCTGACCAACCTGCCGCACAACAAACATCAACCCTATGTGGGAGACAGCGCCTTTGCCCACAAGGCGGGGGTGCACGTGAGCGCCATCCGCAAAAGCCCCCTCACCTATGAGCACATAAAGCCGGAACTGGTGGGGAATACGCAGCGGATCCTCATCTCTGATCTCTCCGGTGAGGCCACTGTCCTCGCCAAGGCAGAGGAGTTCAACATTAAGCTGCAAAAAGGCGATCCTGCGACCAAGCGGATCTTAGCTGCCTTGAAGGAACTGGAGAACCAAGGATTTCAATTCGAAGGGGCTGAGGGCTCCTTTGAGCTCCTCATCAAGAAGGCCGTGGGTAGACATAAAAAGTTCTTTGATTTGTTGGGGTTCCGGGTGATAGTGGAGAAAAGAGGTGAGGAATCCCCTCCTTTTTCTGAGGCCACCATCATGGTTAGGGTGGGCGATGAAGTCGAACACACGGCAGCTGAAGGCAATGGTCCGGTAAACGCCCTGGACAATGCCCTGCGAAAGGCCCTGGAAAAGTTCTATCCTGAGCTCACCGAGGTGAGGCTCCTCGATTATAAGGTCAGGGTCCTCTCTGCCAGGGAAGGAACCGGGGCCAGCACCCGCGTTCTGATCGAGTCCTGGGATGGAGAGACCAGGTGGGGAACGGTAGGAGTATCCGAGAACATCATTGAGGCCAGCTGGCAGGCACTGGTGGACAGCATCGACTACAAACTGCTCAAGGAAGAAGAGGAAGGGGTCCGATGAGGAGACAGCCATGCGCTCAGACGCCATGAAAAAGGGGTTGGAGCGGGCTCCACACCGCTCCCTGTTTAAGGCCATGGGGTACACCGATGAGGAGCTGGCAAGGCCTTTTATCGGCATAGCCAACTCGGCCAACGAGGTCATCCCCGGCCACATCCACTTGCACCGCGTCGCCCAGGCTGTCAAAGAAGGGATCAGGATGGCTGGGGGAACCCCTCTGGAGTTCTCCACCATCGGGATCTGCGACGGTATCGCCATGGGGCATGAGGGGATGAAATACTCCCTTGGCTCACGAGAGCTCATCGCCGATTCGGTGGAGGTGATGGCCATGGCCTACCCCTTCGATGGGCTGATTTTGATAGCCAACTGCGATAAGATCGTTCCCGGGATGATGATGGCCATGGCGCGCCTGAACATCCCCGCTATCCTGGTGAGCGGCGGTCCCATGCTCACCGGCTGGCATGGGGGCAAGGAGACGGATGTCATCACGGTCTTTGAGGCCGTGGGCAAGGTAGCGGCAGGTCGGATGTCTGTTGAAGAGCTCACAGAGCTGGAATGTGCTGCCTGCCCGGGTCCCGGTTCCTGCGCCGGCATGTTTACCGCAAACTCCATGAACTGCCTTTCCGAGGCCTTGGGCATAGCCCTGCCAGGCAATGGAACCATCCCTGCCGTGGATGCCGCCCGTGTCCGCCTGGCCAAGGAGGCCGGGAATAAGATAGTTGAGCTCATCCAGCAAGGGATCAAACCGCAGGCAATCCTCACGATGGAGGCCTTTGCCAATGCCATTGCCGTCGATATGGCCTTTGGCGGCTCCACCAATACGACCCTGCACCTGCCGGCTGTGGCATATGAGGCAGGCCTGACGATTGACCTGGAGATCTTCAACCGGATCAGCCACAAGACCCCTCACTTGTGCAACCTCTCTCCCGGCGGACCTCACCACCTCCAGGACCTCCATCGAGCCGGCGGCATCCCCGCCCTTATGGGGGAGCTGGCCAAGGGGGGGTTGATCACCACTGATTGCTTGACCGTGACAGGCAAAAAGGTGAAGGAGAATATTAAATCAGCGCCTATACTCGATCCCGAAGTGATCCGGCCCTTGGGAAACCCCTATCACCCCACTGGCGGGCTGG
>MGQS01000033.1:6771-7818 GCA_001797905.1 Deltaproteobacteria bacterium RBG_16_54_11
AAGGCCTCGGCCGTAGACCCGGGGATGCTCAAAAATCAGGGTCCTGCCAGGGTCTTTGAATCCGAAGAAGAGGCATTAAAGGTCATCCTGGCCAAGAAAATCAAAAAAGGCGAGGTGATCGTCATCCGCTATGAAGGCCCCAAGGGCGGACCCGGTATGAGGGAGATGCTTGCCCCCACCTCGGCCATCGCCGGCATCGGTATGGACAAGGAGGTCGCCCTCATCACCGACGGGAGGTTTTCCGGCGGGACCAGAGGCGCTGCCATCGGACATTGCTCGCCTGAGGCTGCCGAGGGCGGACCTATTGCCATTGTTAAGGATGGCGATATCATCGAGATCGATATACCCGCAAAAAGGCTGCACCTGCTTCTGACGGATGAGGAGATAAAAAGACGTCTTGCGACATGGAAGGCTCCCGAACCGCGGATCAAGTCAGGCTACATGTACCGCTATGCGCAGATGGTCAGCTCCGCCAGCACCGGCGCCGTGTTTTTAAAGAAATAAATCCCGCTCCTCATTATAGATTTAGTGAAGCGGGATGCCGCTAGCGGCAGGGTTCAAAGATAAAAAGGTTATCTCACGCGACGACTTGAACCCTAAAACGCTTCGTCTCTTTTATTTTTATTCCTGAATTATTCCTTACTAATAATACCAGCGGGTTTTTCACTCGCCCCCTCCCGCTTTGCGGGATAGAACCCTCTCTTAAAAAAGGGGGGAGGGAGGGGGATTTGGGTATCCCCACTCCCTCCGGGGGGGGTGAGAAGGAGGGACTCGATAACTTCTATTCTTATCTCCTGCTTATCTATGTGCCGCGCTTACTTTCGCACGGTTATTTTCTCTCGAATATATCGGCTGTTGCCGCCTGAGCGCCGCCATCGAGCGGTTCTATCTCCACCTTGGCGCCCATCCCTTCCAAGGCACGTTTGTATCGCTCGGCCTCTCTGAGATCGACTCCGTTTTTCACCGTGAGGGGGGCCAGCCGCATCATCTTGGTGACGACCTGCGTGGAGAGATTACAGTGGTCTTGAAGGTTCTTTACCAGCTGAT
>MGQS01000034.1:0-3075 GCA_001797905.1 Deltaproteobacteria bacterium RBG_16_54_11
GGCCGTCAGGAAGGCGATGAGGCGCAAGGCGATTAAAGAGAAATAGGCCACCGGGCGATTTGAACAGATCATGAAGAACCGGCAGTTTCCTCTGCGAGTATGGAGGATAAGACGCCGGAGACGAGCGCAAAGACGGTTGCCTCAACGGTGAGCGTCGGAAAGGCAACTTCACCATGGATGTCTGGATGGCCCGTGCTGCCGGTAACCATCGGCAACATCATCGGCGGCGCGGTATTTGTGGGAATGAGCTATTGGGACGCCTACCTCAGGCCGGAAAAAGCCGCGCAGGTGAGGACTGAGAACGGTTTTATTGTCCCGCACGGGTAGTGGAGAAGGGCTCTCGCCTTCAGGAGAAACCTTGGTTTGATGTTTGCGCTCGTAAAGGGGTTCAAGTCCCGCCCTGGGTGGGATTGCTCTGCAAGTGATCCCCTTTACAGGATAGTTGGTGATTTTTCCTGCTCTCATTTCCTACCATTTGTTCCCAAACTAGTTCTATATTGTCAATTTATTTGATATCTTAGTGTAGCCGTTTACAAATAAGGTATTGACAAATACGATTAATGTGATATCTTTCACAATAATTGTAAGCTATTGCTTAAATTACTGTTTATAGTAAAAACGATAGTAACTTAAAAAAGGAGGTTTTTCCCAATGGCGGGTGAAAAAAGTAAGGGTATGACAACCATGTTGGATGAGAAACGGGTTTTCCCTCCATCCAAAGAGATTGTCAAGCGGGCGTATATCAAGAGCATGGATGAGTATAAGAAGATGTACAAACGTTCCCTTGACGATCCGGAAGGGTTTTGGGGCGAACAGGCCCAAGAGTTCATCGAGTGGTACAAGAAGTGGGACAAGGTATGGGAGTGGAGTTTCACGAAGCTCGATATCAAGTGGTTTTTGGGCGGCAAGCTCAATATCACGTACAACTGCCTTGACCGGCATCTCAAGACTCGCGGCGACAAGGTCGCCCTTATCTTCCAGGGCGAACCCTACGATGACTACAAGACGTATACCTATAAACAGCTCCATACAGAGGTCTGCAAGTTCGCCAATGTCCTCAAGAAGCACGGGGTTAAGAAGGGCGACCGGGTCTCCATCTATCTCCCCATGATTGGAGAGCTCCCCATTGCCATGCTGGCCTGCGCCCGGATCGGCGCCATCCACAGCGTGGTCTTCGGCGGATTCAGCGCCGAGGCCCTAAGAGACCGGACGCAGGATTGTGAGGCGGCCGTTCTTATTACCTGTGACGGATACTGGCGCAGTAGCAAGACCGTCAACAGCAAGGCCGGCGCCGACAAGGCCATGGAAGAGTGCCCCCTGGTGAAGACGGCGATAATCGTCAAGAGGATGGGGATCGACGTTCCCATGAAGCAAGGCAGGGATATCTGGTGGCACGAGGAGATGGCTAAGGGTGATATTAAGCCCGTTTGCGAGCCGGAAGTCATGGATGCTGAAGACCCCCTGTTTATTCTCTACACCAGCGGGAGCACGGGCAAACCCAAGGGGGTGCTGCACACGACGGCAGGTTATTTCCTGTACACCATGATAACCCTTAAGTATTGCTTTGACATACATGAAGAGGACATTTGGTACTGCACCGCCGATATCGGATGGGTTACAGGGCACAGCTACATCGTCTATGGGCCGCTTGGTATTGGCGCCACCAGCTTGATGTATGAGAGCGTTCCGACCTACCCTGAGCCTGACAGGTTCTGGCAGATCGTCGAGCAGTGGAAGGTCACCCAGTTCTACACGGCCCCCACGGCGATACGGGCCCTGATGAGAGAAGGTGAAAAATGGACCACGACAAGAAATATGTCGAGCCTCAGGATCCTCGGCTCGGTGGGTGAGCCCATTAACCCCGAGGCCTGGATTTGGTATTACAAGAATGTCGGGAAGGAAAAGTGCCCGATCATGGATACCTGGTGGCAGACCGAGACCGGTGGGTTTCTCATCACCCCGCTGCCCGTGACGCCGCTCAAACCCGGATCAGCCACCTTCCCCTTCTTCGGCTTGGAGCCGAAGATCTTTAGAGAGGATGGCTCCGAGTGTGAAGCCGATGAGGGCGGGTCCTTGTGCATTGCGAGGCCGTGGCCGGGGATGCTGCGCGGTTTTTGGAACGATCCCGGCAACCAGCGCTTCAGGGACACCTACTTCTCTATGTTCAAAAATCACTACTTCACCGGTGACGGGTGCCGGAGGGATGTCGACGGCTATTACTGGCTTTTGGGCCGGATCGACGACGTCATCAATGTCTCGGGTCACCGGATTGGTACCGCTGAAGTCGAGAGTGCCCTGGTCTCCCATACGAAGGTTGCTGAGGCAGCCGTTATCGGGTATCCGCATGAGATCAAGGGTCAGGGGCTCTACGCATTTGTGACGCTGAAAACAGGTGTTGAAAAGACCGATGGGCTCATCAAGGAGCTTCGCGATCATGTCCGGACCGTCATCGGTCCCATAGCCACGCCGGATAAGCTTCAGTTTGCCGACGGGCTGCCCAAGACCCGCAGCGGAAAGATCATGCGGCGGATCCTGCGCAAGATCGCCGAGGGCGCCATCGATCAGTTGGGCGATACCTCTACCCTGGCCGACCCCTCAGTGGTCGATGCCCTGGTCAAGGGGAGACAGTAAGAGGTACCGAGAGGTTTAGAACAGTTTTCCCCCTCTGGCCAAAGGGCCACCTCCGGCTTACTATGAGGTCGGGGATGGAGAGATTGGTGCTACACTCCATATTTTGCTCCATCCCCGGCTTCGTAGAGTAAAGATGAGAAAGGAATTGTTTCATCGTCTACTACCGGAACAACTATACCTCATGCATTCTCCTGCGGCTGACGTCGGTTTTTACCGATGTCGCAATCAGGACGGTGATAAGGCCCGAAGGTCCCTGCACTAGCGGCATTGCCCATTAAGAGGGGGCATCCATATCGCAGTTATGCTCAGTGTTCAGTTGAGACTCAACAGAGCGCCTCAGTTCGTATTGTCTTCACTAATCATACCGTTTTCCTTCCTCGTTATCGGAAATGTTATAGCGCATGGCACAAGAAAGACTATCATGGGGTGTGAAGGCATCATCCG
>MGQS01000034.1:3140-5259 GCA_001797905.1 Deltaproteobacteria bacterium RBG_16_54_11
CCTCAATTTAGCCTGTGTAAAAAAGCTGATAGTGGTGAATCCAGTACTCCCTAACTTTTTTCACGAGGCGGTGGCGGAGGTTGTAGGAGATACAGTGCCGCCTCTTTTGTTTCATCCACCCCGATGCCCGCGAAAGCAGTTCCCCCTTCTGGAAGAGGATGTCGTGCCCTGCGTCAGCCCTGATGGCAAAGGCAGGGGTATGGTGGAGGGGTATGAGAGGTCACGACTATTTTCTTTTTTTTCTAATGTAGGGGCGGGAATTGATACGGGGAAGTGAATTGCTTTTTATCCCTGACAAGGCTACAGTAATATATCGCATGCGACCAACAATCTACCTGACGTAAACGAAGGAGGTCGAGCATGTGCCAGGTTGCGACGTACCTGCTCAAGGATGCCAAAGAAGAAGAGATCTCACGCATCATTCCCGTGGGAAAGAAGGTGCGTCTGATCAGCCTCTTTGGCGAGGAAAAGGCGATAAAGACCTCCCGTGAGGAGGTCTGCCTCATAGGGCATGAGATCCGCCCGGAGCCGCAATAGTGTGTTTAATCCCCAGGCCGATAAGGTGATCAAGAGCACGCTGGGGAGCGGAAGACGATGGGCTTAACCCCACAGGACAAAAGGGAGAGAATTAACGAGCTATTGCGATTGAGATAAATTGTATGAAATTTTCAGAAAAAAGAGAAAAATTAAAAATTACGCTCATGGCGATCCTCTTGGTCTACGCCTGCTTTTTGACCTACTATTTTCACGTGGTACTGAAAACTGGAAACGTTTTTACCCACTTCTTTTATATCCCGATCATTGTATCATCCCTTTGGTGGAAGAGGAAGGGTTTGGCGGTAGCGCTATTTTTGGCGGCATTCCTTATCATCAGTGACTTTTTCTTCAAGGTAAAAATGGTGGTATTCGATGATTATCTGAGAGCTGCTATGTTTATCGTTATCGGCTTTGTAGTTGCTTTGTTAAGTGAAAACATTTCAAAGATTGAGCGGGGGATCAAACGTACGTTTTCTGAGCTCAACCAAATATTCAACACTGCAGGTCACGGGATGACAGTGATTGATAAAGACTTTAACGTGCTGCTGGCCAATGAAAGGTTTTCCAGGCTGGCCGGTATAAGCGAGGAAGAGACGAAGGGTAAAAAGTGCTACGAGATATTTCCCGATCCCTTGTGTCATACATCCGGTTGTCCGCTGACCCGCATCGTCGGCGGAGAGGAACGCGTCGAATGTGATGTAGAAAAAGAACACAGAGACGGCAGCAGAGTTCCTTGTATCGTAACGGCGACTCCCTTCCGAGGACCTGATGGGGAACTGCTTGGCATTGTTGAGGATTTGAAGGATATCACCGAACGCAAACAGGCGGAAAAGACCCTCAAGGAATCGGAGGACAAGTACCGGACTATTTTTGAAACAACGGGAACCGCGACGATGATCGTTGAGGAGGATGCGGTCATATCTATGGTAAACACGGAGTTTGAAAAGATTTTCGGCTTTGCCAAAGAGGAAATTGAAGGTACGCAAAATTGGGAAAAATTCATTGTGGAAGATGCCTTGGTAAAGATGGGAAAGTATCATGAATTGCGAAGAAATAGCCCCAACACCGCCCCTTGGAACTATGAGGTCAGGGGTATTGATAAAGGGGGTAATCTCAAAGACCTTTTCTTGACCATCTCCGTTATTCCTGGGACAAAAAAGAGCGTGGTATCTATATTGGATATCACCGACCGCAAACGGGCTGAACAGGAGCGTGTACTTCTTGCGACGGCCATCGAACAGGCTGCCGAAGGCATCACTATAATCGATAGGGATGGGACGATCCAGTACGCCAACCCGGCTTCCGAGCGCATCAGCGGATATACACGTGAGGAGATCATCGGTCAGAATCACAGCATCCTGAGGAGCAGTAAATATGACGCAGCGTTCTACGAGGCGATGATGGATACCCTTTCCCGTGGCGAGATGTGGACTGGCCATATGTTCAATGAAAAGAAGGATGGCACGCCCTACAAGGTTGAGGCATCGGTCTCACCTATCCGGGACGACGCGGGTACTATTGTTTACTATGTGATCATAGCGCGGGATGTGACCCGTGAGGCCGATTTGGAAACACAACTCCG
>MGQS01000034.1:5312-6171 GCA_001797905.1 Deltaproteobacteria bacterium RBG_16_54_11
ACTTCAACAATATCCTCGCGGCCATCATGGGATATACGGAGATGGCATTGTATGATGTGCCGGAGGGGACTTCGGGCAGACGCAATCTGGAACAGGTCCTCAAGGCTGGCTATCGCGGCAAAGATTTGGTGAAACAGATTATCACCTTTAGTCGGAGGCGTGACGAAGAGCGAAGACCCATGCGAATAAGCCCCATCATTAAAGAGGCCCTCAAACTGATGAGGGCGTCATTGCCCACGACTATTGATATTCGCCAAAACATCAAGAGTCAGTCCGGTATGGTGCTGGCTGATCCGACCCAAGTCCATCAGGTGTTGATGAATCTCTGCAGCAACGCAGCCTATGCCATGCGCGAGAAGGGTGGTGTATTGGAGGTGAGCTTGACCGATGTTGATATCTATCCCGCTGGTGCGGCTCCGCCACATCTGGACTTGAAGCCGGGACCATACCTGAAGCTGACTGTGAGCGATACAGGCCGCGGTATAGAGCGTGCGATCATGGAACGGATCTTTGACCCGTTTTTCACCACCAAGAGGCCGGGGAGGGAACCGGTATGGGACTGGCCGTGGTCCATGGTATCGTCAAGAGCTATGGTGGAGCGATCGTTGTCGACAGTGAGCCGGGGAGGGGGTCCACCTTCGATGTTTTTTTCCCAAGGATTGAGGGTAATATCCTCCCGGAAGTTGATTCAGCTGCACCGATGCCTACGGGGACCGAGCATATCCTCTTTGTCGATGATGAAGAAGATTTGGCTGATATGGTGCAACAGATGTTGGAGCGCCTCGGCTATAGCGTTGTCGCCAAGACGAGTAGCCTCGACTCTCTGGAGGTATTCAAGGTACAACCGGATCAATTTGAT
>MGQS01000034.1:6245-6581 GCA_001797905.1 Deltaproteobacteria bacterium RBG_16_54_11
CTTTGCACTGGGTTCAGCGAGGTGATCAGCGCGGAGGAGGCCAAGGCCTTAGGTATTCGGGAGTTTGTCATGAAACCTTTTGCCACGCGCTTGCTAGCCGAATCTACCCGGCGGGCGCTGGATAGTAAGAAGTAATCGCTTTATGGGGGCGAACCATGGCACATATTCTAATCATCGATGACGACGAGATGATGTGTGGCATGTTGTCTACTATGGTGCGGCAAATGGGACATGATGCCACGTGCGCCAATACCCTCCAGGAGGGGATTAAACTATCATCTTCTGAAGATTTTGATGTTGTATTTCTCGATGTGCGGATGCCCGATGGCAGTGGCT
>MGQS01000034.1:6664-8801 GCA_001797905.1 Deltaproteobacteria bacterium RBG_16_54_11
GAGCTTGCCATCAAAAATGGTGCCTGGGACTACCTGGAAAAGCCGTCTTCAATTAAAGCGATGACCCTGCCCCTCGTTCGTGCCCTCCAATATCGGGAGGAAAAGAAAGCCCGAAAATCGGCCGTGGTCTTAAATCGAGAGGGAATTGTGGGTAATAGCCCATCGATGAGGGTTTGCATTGATATGGTGGCCCAGGCGGCCAACAGCGACGCCAACGTTCTCATTACCGGTGAGACCGGCACCGGCAAAGAAATCTTTGCTTTTGCCATCCATAACAACAGCCCGCGTCCCGAAAAAAATTTTGTGGTCGTCGATTGTGCCGCCCTTCCTGAAAACCTGGTGGAGAGTATGCTCTTTGGACATGAAAAGGGCGCTTTTACAGGAGCGGATAGAGTCCAGGATGGTCTCATCAAGCAGGCTGATGGCGGGACTCTTTTCCTCGATGAGGTGGGCGAACTGCCCCTCTCTACGCAGAGTTCCTTCCTTCGGGTCCTCCAAGAACGCCGTTTTCGTCCCATCGGCGGGAAGCAAGAAATAGAGAGCGATTTCCGGTTGGTAGCGGCGACCAATCGGGATCTCGAGCGGATGGTCAAACAGGGTCAGTTTCGAAAAGAACTCCTCTTTCGTCTCCGTTCCTTCACTATCGAGTTACCTCCTCTGAGAGAGCATCGCGGAGATATTAAGGAGTTGGCCCTGTACTATACTGCCAAGATCTGTGAGCGGTATGGGACAGAGACAAAGGGTTTTTCTCCCGAGTTCTTCGAGGCCCTTGCTGCATATGACTGGCCCGGAAACGTGCGAGAATTGGTTAACACCATGGAGCGGGCCATCGCCGCAGCACGCCAGGACCCCATCCTCTTCCCGAAACATCTGCCAACCCACATTCGCATTGATGTGGTGCGGGCCTCCATCGGCAAGGAGACCCCAATCGAAGTCAGCCACAAGGAAGGTGGCGGTTCTCTCAAAGCACTTCCTAACCTACGGGATTTTCGGGAAAACGCCATTTCCGAGGCGGTGCAGCACTATTTACATGATCTGATGTCGCGCACCGGAGGCAACATCGAAGAGGCCTGTAAGATATCCGGCCTGTCCCGCCCCCGCCTGTATGCTCTTCTGAAAAATTACCATATATCCAAAAAAGGCTGAACCGGCCAAAATCATACCGTCTGGATAATCTTGTAACACAAGAAAAGTTCTTGCAAAACGAGAACTTTTCTTGTCTTCCAAGACAAATGATGGGTTTTTACCCTCTCTGCTCATCTCCTGAAATGAAGTAACTATCTGAAATTATAGATAAAAATTGTTTAAAGTCACTTGGCATGATCTTTGTATTACTGATTAAGAGAAGATAGCAATAGTGTAACAGCCAGGAATAAAGGAAAGAGGTTTGACAATGTTTGCTTTCAATTATGTAGATCTCTTTAAGACATATGGCATTGAATATCTGCTAACCATTGTTTCACCTCTGCTACTGATTCCTTTTACGAGGATGACGAGGGGTGAAGATCACATACGTTTGCTCTTATATACTCCAGCGAGCGAAGGAGTCGGTGAGCAGCTTCAAAGGATGATTGAAAAGCTCGTTCCCAAGAATAATGTGGAGATTTATCGAAGTGTAGAAAGCCTTTCCCTCCGGCTTCGCCAACCTGCGGATGATTTGCCTATTGCCGCTGTTCTTCTCGCAGCCAGGAGGGGAGATCTTACGGAGCTTCTTTCTATACGCGATTTACTTCGTGATATTCGCATTATCCTCGTCCTGCCCGACAGAGATGAAGATACGATAGCAAAAGGGCACACCTTTCGGCCGCGTTTTGTGAGCTATACCGATGGTAACTTCATGGATCTCCGCTTTGTGTTGGAGAAAATGATTTGAGAGGGCTGGTTTGAGGGTAATGCCACAAGAAAGGAGGGATTAGAAAATGTTAGAAGCATTGGCGACCATCATACTGGTTATAGTAGGGATCGTGTTATTTTTGTTCATTATGATCTATGGTATCTATGTCACCTTTTACCCCTTGGGTAAGACCGTCCAAGGTGGTATTGATGCCATGAAGGAGCTTGCCGAGGAGGCAGAAGAGAAAAGGTTGCATGGAAAAAGGATGCCCGAACCCGCAGTGGCGAGGTATGTCTAGCTCGT
>MGQS01000035.1:0-1991 GCA_001797905.1 Deltaproteobacteria bacterium RBG_16_54_11
CGCCTTGGCGGGGAAAATCCCCCCCTTGCCCCCCTTTAGCAAAGGGGGAATGGCGCCTTGGCGGGGAAAATCCCCCCCTTGCCCCCCTTTAGCAAAGGGGGAATGGGGGATTTGAAACCCGTTAAGATCATGATTTTTTTAACTAATACAAGAGATTATGTCTAAGAAAACCGAAATATTGAAGCCGGACTTAAGGTTGATTGCCTGGGAAATCACCAGGAGCTGCAACCTCAATTGTATCCACTGCCGGGCTGCTGCCGAGAGAGGACCGTATCAAGGCGAGCTCGCCACCGAGGAGTGTTTTCGGTTTATCGATGAGGTTGCCGCGTTTAGCAGGCCGGTCCTGATCCTCACCGGAGGGGAACCCCTCTTGCGGGAGGATATCTTCGAGATCGCCTCTTATAGTACGCGCAAGGGACTGCGGGCGGTCATGGCTGTCAACGGGACCCTCTTAACTGCCGAAAAGGCGCGAGCGGCCAAGCAAGCAGGTATCCAGAGGGTGAGCATCAGTCTGGATGGTGCCGCTGCCGAGAGCCACGATCGATTTCGCGGGGTCAGTGGCGCCTTTGCAGGGGCTATGGAGGGGATCAGCTATCTCAAAGAGGCAGGGCTTGCTTTTCAGATAAACACCACGGTGACCAAGCGAAATCTGACAGAAATAGAGAGCATCCTCCAGTTGGCCATCCAACTGGGGGCAACGGCCCATCATATCTTTCTCTTGGTGCCTACAGGGAGGGGAAAAGAGTTGGCGGGTGAGGATGTATTACCGGAGGCTTATGAGCGTACCTTGGTATGGTTTGCCGAGCAGGAAGACAAGGCGCCTTTGCAGCTGAAGGCCACCTGCGCCCCTCAGTACTATCGCATCATCCATCAGCATGGTGATGCAAAGGACAGGAAGGGACAGGGGGAAGGCCTCCATACCTTTACCCGGGGGTGCCTCGGGGGGATCTCTTTCTGCTTTCTCTCTCACCAGGGTGATGTGCAGCCCTGCGGCTATCTGGAGATTATCGGGGGAAATATCAAAGAAAGGCCCTTTCAGGAGATCTGGGAGAAGGCTGAGGTCTTCCAGCGGTTGAGAGATATAAACCTCCTCAAGGGAAAATGCGGCCAGTGCGAATATCGGGCTGTGTGCGGCGGTTGCCGTGCTCGAGCATACGCATTACATGGCGACTACCTTGAGGAAGAACCCCTCTGTCCCTATGAACCCTTGCACCACCAACGAGCTAAAAGGGTTAAAGAGCAGTTATCTAAGTGATGATCGGCTATTCGGACATAATGAAAGCAATTACTCATGACGGGTTGCCCCACGAATTATGCCATTGTCGGGAAAAAACCAATATGCCCCCTCTCCTGCTGGCGGGAGAGGGATGGGGTGAGGGTGGATATAATTTCACCCCCTCACCTTTTTCCTCTCCCCTAGGGGAGAGGAAAGGAAGTTATTTTCTCCATAAAAATAGAAAATGTTCTTTTAGCGAGTGAACAATGCCTCCTCTTAAGAAATTCTTTCTGATCGACGGCAGCTCGTATATCTTCCGCGCCTTTTTTGCCATCAGGGGGTTATCAACTGCCAAAGGCCTCCCCACCAACGCGGCGTTCGGCTTTACCTCTATGCTCCTGAAGGTCTTGAGGGATCACAAACCCGATGGCGTGGCCGTGGTCTTCGATGCCAAAGGACCCACCTTCCGCACCAAGCTCTACCCCGACTATAAGGCTCATAGACCCTCCATGCCCCCAGACCTCGCCGCGCAGATCCCCTATATCAAAAAGATCGTTGAAGGCTTCAGGATCCCTGCGTTGGAAAAGGAAGGGTATGAGGCCGATGACCTGATCGGGACCATCGCAAAAAAGGCGGAAAAGGACGGCATCGAGGTGGTTATCGTCAGCGGTGATAAGGACCTCCTGCAACTGGTGAGCAAAAAGGTCACGGCCCTCGACACCATGAAAGAGGCGCATAAGGGCCTCCAAGAGGTAAAGGAGCGGTTCGGCGTAAC
>MGQS01000035.1:2000-2348 GCA_001797905.1 Deltaproteobacteria bacterium RBG_16_54_11
GCCTCCCTGACATCATGGGGCTTTCCGGTGACAGCATCGACAATATCCCCGGCGTCCCGGGGATCGGCGAGAAGACGGCAGTGGAATTGATCAAGAGGTTTGGTAGCCTCGATGCGTTGTTACAAAGACTAGAGGGGCTTGATGAAAAAGAGTTAAAAAAGAAGACCAAGGAGAAGATACTACAGCATAGGGACCAGGCCCTGCTGAGCAGGGATCTGGCCACCATTGACACCCATGTCCCGCTCGAAATCCGGTGGGATGATTGCCTCCTCTCTCCCCCGGATGAGGAAAGTCTCCGTGCCGTCTTCAAGGAGCTGGAATTCCATAAATTTCTCCAAGATCTCTTCC
>MGQS01000035.1:2370-7770 GCA_001797905.1 Deltaproteobacteria bacterium RBG_16_54_11
TGCGTATCACCTCATAACCACAGAGGGGGAGTTGGCTCAGCTGGTTGCCGGCCTGAAGGATGCTCATGTCTTTTCCGTGGACCTAGAAACTACCTCTCTTGATCCCATAAATGCAAAGGTTGTCGGGCTTTCCTTCTCTCACAGACCTCATGAGGCTTATTATTGCCCGGTTGCCCATGACTATCCGGGGGTGCCTCCGCAGCTTTCCCCCTCCATGGTCTTGGAACAATTGAAACCCCTGCTTGAAGATTCCAAAAAGGGGAAGTATGGCCAAAACATAAAGTATGACTACCTCGTCCTGAGGCGCCACGGACTGAAAATGGCGGGGATCGCCTGTGATACGATGGTTGCCTCCTATCTCCTCAATCCGACCAAGCGCAGTCACAGCCTCGAAAACATCGCTCAAGAGTATCTCGAACACCAGATGATCACCTATAAGGAGGTCACGGAGAAGGGCCAGGGGTTTCAGAAGGTAGATCTCCAGCAGGCCATGAGATATTCCGGTGAGGACGCCGATGTCACCTTCCTCCTGGCCGAGCTGCTGATGCGCAAATTGGAAGAGGAGGGTTTGAAAGATCTCTTTTTACAGATAGAGCTCCCCTTGGTGGAGGTCCTTGCTGAGATGGAACTCTGGGGCGTCAAGATCAACCCCGACCTCCTGTTGGAGCTCTCCAAAGAGCTGGAGACAAAGCTCTGGAATCTGGAAACGCGGGTCTTCGACCTCGTGGGTGAGAAGTTCAACATCAACTCCACGCAGCAATTGGGGCGGATCCTCTTCGAGAAACTTAAGCTGCCGGTGATCAAGAAGACCAAAACAGGGTATTCCACCGACGTAGAGGTCCTTGAGGAATTGTCCAAGGAACACGAACTCCCCAGGACGATCTTGGAATACCGCAGTTTCATAAAGTTGAAGTCAACCTATGTTGACGCCCTGCCCAAATTGATAGACCCCTCAACGGGAAGGGTACATACCTCGTATAACCAAACAGTCACGGCTACGGGGAGGCTTTCCAGCAGCGACCCAAACCTCCAAAATATTCCTATCCGCTCCGAGGAAGGCCGCAGGATACGAGAGGCCTTTGTCCCTGAAGATGGGTGGTGGATCATCTCCGCAGACTATTCTCAAATCGAACTCAGGATCCTCGCCCACCTGTCCAAGGATACAACCCTCATCAAAACCTTTCAGGCAGGGGAGGATATCCACACGAGGACGGCCTCGGAGATATTCGGCATCCCTCAAAAAGATGTAACCCCTCAGATGCGGCGCGAGACCAAGGTGATCAATTTTGGGATCATCTACGGGATGAGCCCTTATGGCCTGGCCAAGGAGTTGGCAGTGGAGCCGAAGGTCGCTGCCGAGTATATCGAAGAGTATTTCAGAAAATATCAGGGGGTTAAATCCTATATTGACGAAACCTTGAAGGAAGCCAAGAAAAAAGGGTATGTGACTACCCTCTATAACCGGCGCCGATACCTCCCCGAGATCAACAGTTCCAATCGCACTGCCAGACAATTTGCGGAGAGGACGGCTATCAATACCCCTATTCAGGGAACCGCTGCCGATCTCATCAAGATAGCCATGATCAGGATCTACCGACGCATAAGGGATGGAGGCCTCAAGGCCAAGATGATCATGCAGGTCCATGACGAATTGGTCCTGGAGGTCCCTGATGACGAATGCGAAAAAGCGGAACGCATAGTCAAGGAAGAAATGGAAGGGGTACTGGCTATGTCGGTCCCCCTTACGGTATCTGTCGAGAGGGGGAGAAACTGGGGCCAGATACATTAGGTCCCTTAGTCATCTAAAGTTACCTGTTGTCAAAAATATTTTTTTGCGTTAGAAATACATACAATGAATGGACGTACTCTATATCTTCAGGTCGGGGACCACGTCTATCACAAGAAATACTCCCAGTGGGGAATCGGGGAGGTCATAGAGGAATGGAACTCTACGCTTCCCGGAGGGCCTTCTTTTGTCAAGGTAGAATTTCAGGACAGTAGGTTAAGGGTATTCGATAACGATTTCAAGAGCGTATCCTGTTGCTATTATAGTGGTGTAATGCAGATTAATGCGGGCGATTAGCTCAGTTGGATAGAGCGTTGGCCTCCGGAGCCAAAGGTCCCGGGTTCGAATCCCGGATCGCTCGCCAAATAAATACCGGAGCCGAAGGTGGCCCCTTGGCCAGTGACCCTTTGGTCAAGAAATTATGTTGTTGCTTTATTCAAAATAGTATTGCAGTATAAGAATCAGATGTAGCTAAACAAAAAGGAGGAAACCATGAAAAAGGGCAAAAAATCTACATCGAAGAAATCTTCTGCAAAAAAAAGAGGAGGTACCAAGAAGCGAGCTGCCGCTAAGAAGAGGCGACCCGCTGCCAAAAAGAAGAGAGCCGCCAAAAAGAGACCTGCCGCTAAGAAGAAGAGACCCGCTGCCAAAAAGAAGAAAGCCTCCAAAAAGAGATAGCCGCAATGGAGAAGAAGGTTAAGCAATTCCCAAAGACACTGAGCATGGGGTCCTAGGGCAGCAGTTTGTTTTTATTGCTATTTTTTAGGCTAAAAATCTGGTGAGCAAAAAGAATATGATCAAGGAAGCTCCGGGTTCGAATCCCGGTTTGCTCGCCGATGATTTTGACAATGCAGATATGTTAATGTAGATATTTTTTAGTTTTTAATATAATTACAAGAGTCTGTTTACAAAGCTATTTTCCACTATCGATAATGCATCTTCTTCGCGATGCAAATCAGTGGAATACGTGCGCTTGAATTCATCACTTCTTGGCACCGTCCTTTATGAAGGTTTGAAACCTGCCGTTGAGTATCACTAACTGCGAGGCAAGCTCTTTGATAGCAATTTGAAAGGTAATGTTAATCGTGCTCAATTGAGAGATAAGATCGTTGACTGCACACGCTGCCTTGCCTTTGGGGCGACCCTGTCGTGCTTCCCTCCACCAGGTGCATTTTTCTTTCTTGCAATCAACCATGGTAGATCCTTGTGACATCAAGGGACAATATCCTATAATTTCCACTTGTTTCCACTGTCCCTCGTCAAGCCTATCGCTCATAATGCACCTCCCTTCAACATGCCAACGGCGGTCTGAGGAGCCATGGCCAATAAAAACACATAAGACCGGAAATATATCCTTAAGCCAAAGGTGTCGAAGTTTGAATTCCGGTCAAGCTAATCAGCTGCTGCCTGATAATCACAACCTTCCTGTTTGCAGACAAGTTTAACTCCGTCTTTTCTCCTCTTTTCAACAAGAAAGGTTGCACCGCATTGCGGACACGACTGTGGCACCGGTCGCTCCCACAGGGCAAAGCGGCAATCGGGGTACTTATTGCACCCAAAGAATATTCTCCCCTTCTTTGTACGCCTCTGAACCAATGCCCCTCCACACCCCGGCTGAGGACATCCCACTCCGATGCTCACGGATTTTGTCCCCTTGCAATCCGGATATCGGGAACATGCCAGAAATTTCCCGTACCTGCCCTCTTTAACAACCATCGGGCTCTCACATTGCGGACACTTCTCATCGACACTAGGCGGCTCTTCAACCATGATCTTTCCCTCCTCATCTCTGCTGAACATCTTGGCGTTCTTACACTCAGGATAGGCAGTACACGAGAGAAATTTTCCATATTTCCCCCATTTGATCTCCATTATGCTGCCGCACTGGTCACAGCGAATATCCGTCGGCGTCCGTTCAGCCTTGACATCTCTCATATTCGCCTCAGCCCTCTTGAGGTTTTCCTCAAAGGGGTGATAAAACTCCTCGAGGACCTGTCTCCATGGTACCTTTTCTGCCTCGATCTTATCCAGGTTTTCTTCCATGCGTGCAGTGAAACCAACATCCATAATGGTGGGGAAGTTCTCAATGAGGAGGTCCGCTACTAAAAACCCCAGATCGGTGGGATGAAATTTTCGTTCGATGAGCACCACATATCTCTTATCTTGTATATTAGAGAGGATGCTTGCGTACGTAGACGGCCTCCCGATCCCCTTCTCCTCAAGCTCTCGAACCAAGGTGCTCTCGGTGAAGCGGGCAGGAGGCTGGGTGAAATGCTGCTTGGGTAGGAGGTCAAGAAGTTCCAAGATATCACCCGGATTAAGTGATGGTAAAACCCCCTCTTCCTCTCCACCTTCCTGAGTATCCTTGCCTTCGACATAGACGGCGGTGAACCCGGCGAATTTCATGACGCTTCCCGTGGCGATAAAAAGATGGTCATCGGCCTTGATCTTGATAGTCGTCTGATCAAAGATTGCCGAACGCATTTGGCAGGCGAGGAATCTATCCCAAATCAATTTATACAAAGACCGCTGGTCAGGGGTCAGAAATCCCTTTACCTTCTCCGGGGGCATATCAAGAGAGGTCGGACGGATAGCCTCATGGGCCTCCTGGGCGCTAGCGCGGCTCTTATAGAAATGGGGTTTTTCAGGGAGATACTCCTCACCGAACTGCTTTTGTATCAACTCCCTGACCTCCTTGACTGCTTCCTGGGATAGGCGGACTGAATCGGTCCGCATATAGGTGATGAGCCCTACCTGCCCCCACTCCCCGAGATCGATCCCCTCATACAGCTGCTGGGCAATGAACATGGTCTTTTTAGCCGAGAAACGCAGTTTACGGGAGGCCTCTTGCTGCAGGGTACTGGTGATGAAGGGGGGAGAGGGATGGCGTTTCTTCTCCTTCTTTGCTATATCCGCGACGACAAACTGTTTTTCGCGAAGACCATCCGTGATCTTTTGAGCCTCTTCCGCATTGTTGATCTGGATCTTCTGTTCCTTGATGTGCGTTAATTTTGCCTCAAAGGCAGGGGGTTTCTGAGGATGTTGGAGCTGGGCCGTGACGGACCAGTACTCCTGGGGTACAAACGCCTTGATCTCCCTCTCTCGGTCGCAAATGAGTCTCAGGGCCACCGATTGGACGCGGCCGGCGCTGAGCCCCCTCTTCACCTTCTGCCACAAGAGGGGACTGATCTTGTATCCGACCAATCGATCCAGGATCCTGCGCGCCTGCTGGGCGCGATAGAGACTCTCCTGCAGTTCTCGATGATTTTTGAGGGCATCGGCCACAGCCCGGGGGGTGATTTCGTGAATGAGCACCCGGTATATATTCTTCTTTTTATCCGCCAACACCTCGGCGATATGCCAGGCAATAGCCTCCCCTTCCCGATCGGGGTCAGGGGCCAGGTATATCTCCGTGGCCGCTCGGCCGGCCTTTTTCAGCTCCGTGATGATCTTCTTCTTCCCTCTGATCATTATGTAGTGGGGCTCAAACCCATGCTCTATATCCACCCCTAACTTAGTCTTGGGAAGATCCTTGATGTGCCCCACCGAGGCCTTCACGACAAAGTCCTTGCCTAAGAATTTGGAGATGGTCCGCGCCTTGGCCGGCGATTCTA
>MGQS01000035.1:7930-8105 GCA_001797905.1 Deltaproteobacteria bacterium RBG_16_54_11
GGTGTGGGAAAGAAGCTGAAAAATACCGTCCTCCGCATCGCTGAGGGCAGGCAGGGCATCTTGCTTGATTTTACCCCCATGGTTGGGAACGCCGTATTGGGGGAGGATCTCCGTCAATATATCCTGAGCTTCCTCTACCAGTTTTGCGCCCTGCTTGATCAATCTATTGGTCCCC
>MGQS01000035.1:8232-14481 GCA_001797905.1 Deltaproteobacteria bacterium RBG_16_54_11
CCCCGCTGATAATCCTGTTCCTCTTCGGGAAGTTTTTCCCCTCCGGGGGGGTGGAGAGAGGAAACTCCGAGATGACTGCGCCATGGCCGATGATATCAAAAAAAAGCTTCTTATTCTCTGGTGGATAGATGACATCGATGCCGCAGCCGAAGACCGCAACGGTCCTTTTGCCGGCTTCCAAGGCGCCAAGGTGGGCGCTCGTATCTATCCCTCTGGCCATCCCACTCACCACGAGAACACCTGCCGAGGACAATTCCTTGCTGATCTTCTTGGTGACTGTTCGCCCATAAAAAGAACCTCTGCGGGAACCCACAATCGCGACCATCAGCGGGTCGCCTTGATCCAATTCCCCTCGCACATACAGGAGGGGAGGCGGATCGTAGATCTCAAGGAGGTTTTTCGGATAACCCTGATCGCGAAACGTAAGGATGGCCCCGCCCAAATCTTCTACCTTCTTCAGCTCTTCAGCAGCCGTCTTTTCAGCCGGGAATTCTTTGATGGCCCGTATCGTCTTTTCACCGATACCCCCTACCGAGGCCAATGCCTGCGCAGAGGCAGCAAAGACCCGCTCAGGATCATGGAATCGGGCCACCAGATTGCGATAGGTAATGGGTCCCACCCCCGGGACCATATTCAGGGCAAGCCAATAGAGCTTATCGTTCATGTAAAATCAATACGTAATAAGCTTCGGTTCAGCGATATTTGCTTATACTGTATTCAAAAAGGTTTTCCAAAATAGTTCCCTGAGGGCTAAAAGTCAAGCCGAAGCCGAAGCCGAAGGTGGCTCTTTAGCCAGTGGCTCTTTAGCCAGTGGCCCTTTGGCCAGTGACCCTTTAGTCAGGTAAATGAGTTACTCGGTAACGGTTGTGACCTCATCTCCTACTTGGACAGAGAGCCTGGTTTGGACGATGACGGCTGTTGAGGTCTTCTGCTGCGTCTTAATAACGACCAACCTCGCAACGATTTCGTCGGGGAGTTTTACCACCGCTTTTTTCTCTTTGGAAACAAGATCGCTTACCACTGCCCCCCGGCGAATCACCTGAAAGATATGTCCTGGACGAACGTGATCGTCTTCTCCCCGGTCGATATAGATCACATCGCCTTCGACCAACTCCAGCTTATCAAGTTTCGACGCTACAATCCATCCATACAGGGGTTCCCCCACGGTGCTTACGGCAAGCTCTTCGCGGGGCGCAAAATAAGGGGTAACCTCATCCCCTCTTATTGCAGCGTCATAGCATCGGATTATCAAGGCCGTCTGCGCCTCCCCCTCCGATGTCTTGGTAATCACCGCCGTGCCCAAGATCAGGACCTTTCTTCCGACCACCTTTTTCTCAATAACAGGATGTGCTATCGGAGGCCCCACCCTGAAGATCGTAAACTGATCGCCTTTTTGGACCGAAACGCCCTTTTGAAAATTGATATAGATCTCATCCTCCGCAACCAATTGCAGTCTATCCACCTTGGCGGCGACGATCTTCCCAATCCCTTCCATCTTATCCGTTATGAAACCGGCTGAATTGACCTCCGGATAGCTAACAAGCCTGATAATCTCAGGAAACGGCGGTAGGGGTGGCTGCGCTTCTTCCACCTGGGGAGGGGGAAGAGGCTTTGGTTCTTCCACGGCAGGTGGTTTTTTCTCTTCCACCTCTATCAATACCTTATAGGGATAGAGGCGGATGCGGTCCCCCGGGGCGATATGGTGCGGGTTGGTGATGTATTGATTTTGCTGCCAGAGCCTGGGCCACAAAAAGGGGTCATCGTAGAAGCGCTTGGATATATCCCAGAGTGTATCCCCCTTTTTTACAGTATAGTCCATCTCCTTATCCAAGACCTGCGCCGGAGCAAGGGGCTCCTCTGCATGACCAATGCCGGAGGTGACCCTTTGGTCAAAAGCCAACAAGATCAGCAAACCGAAAAAGATTATCAAAACTTTTTTCATTCGTTGCGTCTCACCCGCGAAAGAAACGCTTTTTTTACCCCACTACTCGGCAGAAACTGAAAGCCTTTTTGGGTTTACAACTATATTGAACTGCTGTCAAGTAAAAAGTTCACTTCTCCGTAAGAGAGGTGTGCCGGGGGGAGCGATCTTCATTCAACCGGCGAGACCTGTCGGATCTTTCCCTCGGATACCTTGAGCACAAAAAGGTTCCTTATTCCTTCCCCGTCAGGGGTGAAGCCCGTAAGCCCGGTGACGCCCACATATTCCCTGAACGATAGCAGGATCTCGGGGCTCACTACCCCCGTGCTGTTTAAGATCTTGAGGATAAACGCGGTGGTATCAAAGCTCAACGCCTCAAGAAGTGTGGGAGAGGAATGGAAGGTATCTTCAAAATCCTGTACAAAGGATCTGACCGCAGGGGAGGGACTATCCTTAAAAAAACCATCGACAAAAACCGCCCCCTCGAAGAATTTCCCGCTTTCACGGTCAAGTTCGGGAGAATTCCACCCATTGTTTCCCAACAACTGGACAGCCGTCACGTCATGATAGGCCATCTGTGAAACCACGAGGTTTATCTTGTTGATATCATCGGGGATAAAAATGGCCTTGAAGTCAAAAATGGGCTTGGGCTTGTCCTTTGGTTTTTGAGGCTTGGGATATCTCACCATGCCCCTGATGATATCCTTGAAGTCCGTTTGGTCATCGGCATATGAGGCAGCCACGAGCACCTTCCCCCCCCCGCCCTCCACCTCTTGTTGAAACAGCCCCTTGAAGCTTTGGCCATAGGTATTCCTGGGATAGAGAATGGCATAGGTGCGTATACCCAGCTCCTTGAGGGCGTACTGAGCAAGGGTTTTCACCTGCGATGCGTTGGTGATCGAGTTTTGAAAGATATATTTGCGCTTTTGCACGATCCCCTGAAAAGGGCTTAAGGTTATAAGGGGTATCCGCCGTACCTCAGCCTCTTCGGCTGCTGCCAAGGCAGTCTGGCTGTGCAAAGGGCCGATAATAGCGATTGCTTTCTCCTTCTCCGCCAGGACCTTTACCCCTTCTCTGGCCCGGGCGGGATCCCCTCGGTCATCCCATATCACGAGCCTTACCCGAAACGATCCTTCCCGAGGGCGAAAGGCACCGATGGCCAACTGTATCCCATGGAGGGCCCGCGTGCCGAAAGACTTTGCCTTGCCCTGGAGGGGAAGGATACAGCCGAGGACGATCTCCTTGCCGACACCGATCTGCATCTCCCTCCAAAAGGCCTCCAACAGAGGATAAAAATCCTCCCCCTTGGCCTCCTTCATGGCTTCGCGGAGAAGACCCTCGGCCTCTTCTTTCTGGCCTTTGCCGAAATACCATTGAGCCAGCCGATATTTGGCATAGTGCGCTATAAAGGTGTTGGGGTAGGCAATCCCTATCTCCCGATATTTATCAGGAGGAAGGTCTTGATCCAAAAGGGCAAGGATCTTCCCCCTCACCTCATCCCGCTGCGCAGAAGGGATTTCTCGCCGGGCGCGCGCATACCACGAGAGGGATGCCATGGGGTCGCCCAGGGCTGCATAGCACTCTCCAAGGAAGACGAGGACCTGCCCTCTCCACAAAGGCTGATTTTCGACGGCGGGGAGAAGCGGACGGGCGAGACTCAAGGCATCCTTATATTCTCCCATCTTGAAATAACATCTGGCCAAGGACCACTGGGCTTCTTTAAGATGCGGACTTGAGGGGAAATAGCTTAAGAGCCTTTCAAATTGGATGGCGGCAACCCTGTATTCCTGCCTTTGTAAATAGATCTCCCCTAAGAAATAGAGGGCATCATCGGTGAGGGAGGTACGGGGATACTGGACGACGAAGTCCTGAAGATGACTCGACGCCTTATCCAACTCTCCCCTCTTGTATTCATCGAAGGCGCTTTTGTATTGTCTTTCGATGGCATTCGGGGTGGCGACCTTTTCCCGTACCGTATCCTCCTTTATCGTCGGCTTCGGCACACAGCCATACCACAGGGCTATGAGTATACACAGGGGGAGAAAGAATATGGTCAGCTTACGGAACACGTCAGGCACCTCCTGATTCCCTTGATTGGATAGATCGTGCACATCAATCGACGACAAATATCTCGGGCAGCGCCCGATATTGCTCGTTAAAATCTATACCGTACCCCACGATAAACCCATCTGCCATCGCAAAACCAATGTAGTCCACCTGGACCTCCACCTCCCGCCTAGCCTTTTTATCCACCAGGGCGCACACCTTGAGCGAGGAGGGATGATGCGCGCAGAGATGCTCTATGAGAAATTTGAGGCTCAGCCCCGTATCGACGATGTCCTCGACGATCAGCACGTCTTTCCCCTGCAGGGAGATCTCTACGTCCTTCTTTACCTGAATCTTGCCGCAGGACTCCTTATTCGCGCCATAGCTCGCAATCCGCACGAACTCTATCGCGGCAGGTATGGTCAGATCTCTGACCAAATCGGCCAGAAAGACGAAGGCCCCTTTCAACACCCCGACTACGACCAACTTTTTATCCGCATAGTCTGCGGATATCTCCCGGGCCAGTCTGGCTACCGTCTCTGCGATCTCTTTTTTGGAAAAGAGGAGTCTGAGATCTTTGTCCATAGAGTCACTGATTAAGGGGTCACTGACCAAAGGGTCACCTTCGGCTCCGGCTCCGGCTGCCATGCCGCAATTACAGGGCCGGTTGCAAGACGACAATGCCCAATCCCGCTGCCAATTCTTTTTTGGTGAAGGAAAAAATGCTCCCTTTGAGCCGCTGCACCGCTTTCTTTCCCTGGAGAAATGGGTCGACGGGTTCTATAGGGAAGCCGCACTTTTCCGTCTTCCAGTGCATGGGGATGATTAGTTTGGGGTGCAATTGGCCGGCCACGGCCGTCGCCTCCTCCGGGCCGATGGTATAAAAACCCCCGACAGGGATCAAGAGGCAATCCACCTGGCCGATCTCCTTCACCTCCTTATCGCTCAAGCGATGGCCGAGGTCCCCTAAATGGCAGACGCGCATGCCGTCGGCGGCAATGATGAAGATGATATTCTTCCCCCGCTCCGAGCCGCGGGAGGCGTCATGGTAGCTGGGAATGCCCTCAATCACGATACCCTTGACCTCATGCCTCCCTGCTGCCTTGATGACCTGAGGACTGCCCCGAAGGCCTGCTACGTAATTATGGTCGGCGTGATCGTGGCTCACCAGGACGATATCGGCCTTATCGGTAATCGGACCATATATGATCCCTCCGCCAAAGGCGCCGGGTTCATACGGGTCCATGATGATCTTTATCCCCTTTTCCGTGGTGAGCAAGAAAGAGGAGTGTCCATACCACTGAATCTCCATCTTCCCCTCCTTTCCCGCATGTTGTTCCGAAGCCGAAGCCGAAGGTGGCTCTTTAGCCAGTGGCTCTTTAGCCAGTGGCCCTGACCAAAGGGTCACCTTTGCCCAAAGGGTCACCTTCGGCGGTTTGGCCAGGTGAATCCCAACCCTCCCAGAGTATAGATTTTTAGGCAGCGGAAAGTCAAGGGTCACCTTCGGCGGTTTGGTCAGTTGAAAAATAGGTTTTTTTATGCTATATACTATGACAAAGAGGCCAGAGGGGTTCCGGCACAAGGTATTCTGTTGAGGGTTGTTGCACTTGCTTATTGAACTAGTGATAAGACTATTTTGAAATATCGTATTGAATATTCTCCTGAGACTGAATCTCATTTTCGATATTTGTCCAAGCAACAACAAATGACGGTGTTGAATACCGTAGAAAAACAACTGCAGTATCAACCAGATGTTGAGACAAAAAATCGTAAACCAATGCGCCCAAATCCTCTTGCTCCATGGGAATTACGCATCGGCGCCCTCAGAGTTTATTATGATTTTGAAGTCGAACCTAAACGAGTTGTCTATATCCGTGCTATTGGAATCAAACGCCGGAACGACGTTAGAATTGGAAAAGAGGTGATAAAATTATGAAGACTGTTGAACTTACAAAAGCCACCTTGTCGCTTTCCGATTATACAAAAAAAGCCAAAAAGGAACCGGTTATTATTACGGAAGACGGCAGACCAATAGCCGCTTTGGTAAGCATTCCCAATACAGATATTGAAACTGTATCCTTGAGCAACAATCAAAAATTCATTGCCATTATTGAACGTTCACGGACAAGGCATAAAGCGGAAGGGGGAATTTCAACAGAAGAAATGCGCCGGCGGCTTGAAAAATAAAACGTTCGGTATTGACTGCTGCCGCGGACTAAGAAATTCAAATCTCTTGTTTGTGGGACTTTTTTGACCTTGAATGCTGTATGCAATGCCACCTG
>MGQS01000036.1:0-6128 GCA_001797905.1 Deltaproteobacteria bacterium RBG_16_54_11
CGGCACGGCTTTAGCCAAGAACCCATTCCCAATCATCATTCCTTGCCATCGTGCCGTACGCTCAGATAGAACGCTGGGGGGATACCAGGGCGGATTCATAATGAAAAAGGCTTTACTGGAAATGGAAGGTATTCGTTTCGACCATACCGGACGGGTTATAGTACATGACTTCTACTATCGTCCCCCTTTCTCACCCACGCTTGACAACAAAATCCAGCCGATCGCTAACCGCGCAGGTAATTCTGGTCGTTAATCGCAAGGCACCACGCATAACAAACCAAAAAACCATCTTATGCAAAAAACCCCGCAGCAAGCTGCGGGGTATGCTTAACATATCTTCTTAAATTTTTTAGTAAGATATAATTTAATTGCGCAAAGGTTATCAGAAGAGGATTACCGGAATAGCAGTTCTTTTTCACCCTTCAATTCTTTGCCCCCATGGCGTTGACCAGTTTGGTCAACCTGGAGATCTTACGCGACCTGTTTCTCCAGTGGATGACCCCTTGGCTCGCCGCCTTGTCAACAAGGGGTATAACGCGGGCCAGCACTTCTTTTGCCTTAGCTTCATTCTTCTCCTGGGCCGCCTCTCGCACCTTTTTGACCATAGTCTTGATGCTCGTCTTGACGTGACGGTTCCTCAAGCGGCGGGTTTCATTCTGCCTCATCCTTTTTCCAGCTGACTTATGAATAGCCAATAAACACCTCCTTCTTTCTTCTAAAAGGCTGTTGAAAAACGCCCATCTATCCCGCGAAACGCGGGATTTCGCAAAGCTCAACTTGCATCTGAGCATTTTTGAACAGCCTGCGAAAAAACACTTTTTAACAACTTCTTAAGAAAGAAGATATTTAACCTCTTTTTCACCGCTTGTCAAGGATTTTCCTCCATCGCAGCTTCGTCAGCTGTGACTCCTGCCCATGACGGAGACAATCCCCCCTCACCCCCCTGACCCCGAAGGGTCACTGGCCAAGGGGCCACCTTCGGCTTCGGCGGTTTAGTAAAGGGGGGATGGAGGGATTTGAAACCTCTTGTCCCGGCAAAAAAATGGCTGCTTCCCTTCTGGGGAAGCAGCCATCATGCTCCTCTGTGCTATGTTAGTACATATCCATACCACCCATGCCGCCACCGGGTGGCATCGGAGGCATCGGTTGTTCCTTCTTGGGCTTTTCAGCCACCATCGCCTCGGTGGTGATCAATAGAGAGGCAACGCTGGCGGCGTTCTGCAGGGCGAACCTGACCACCTTGGTGGGATCGATGATCCCCGCCTTGTTCATATCGGTGAACTCTTCCTTGGCAGCGTCGAAGCCGAAAGCACCCTTTTCCGCCTTCAGCCTCTCCACTATGACAGAACCCTCTTTGCCGGCGTTCTCGGCGATCTGCCGTGCCGGCTCTTCCAGGGCCCGCTTCACGATGTTCACCCCGATCTGCTGGTCACCATCGAGTTTGAGCTTTTCGAGGGCCGGGATGGTCCGCAGATAGGCTACCCCGCCGCCCGGGACGATCCCTTCCTCTACAGCAGCCCTGGTGGCATTCAGGGCGTCCTCGACCCGGGCCTTCTTCTCCTTCATCTCTGTTTCGGTGGCCGCGCCGACATTGATAACCGCCACCCCGCCGACCAACTTGGCCAACCGCTCTTGAAGCTTCTCACGGTCGTAGTCGGAGGTGGTCTCCTCGACTTGGGTCCTGATTTGTTTGACCCTGCCCTCGATAGCAGACCTTGTGCCGGCCCCTTCGACGATGGTGGTATTATCCTTGTCGATATGGACCTTTTTGGCCCTCCCGAGATCTTCAAGACCGACGTTCTCCAGCTTAATCCCAAGATCCTCAGAGATCATGCGGCCGCCGGTGAGGATGGCAATATCCTCCAACATGGCCTTGCGGCGATCACCAAAACCAGGGGCCTTGACGGCGGCACACTTGAGGGTACCCCTGAGCTTGTTCACCACGAGGGTGGCAAGGGCCTCGCCCTCCACGTCCTCAGAGATGATTACCAGCGGTTTCCCTATCTTGGCAATCTGCTCCAGCAGGGGCAGGAGATCCTTCATGCTGCTGATCTTCTTTTCGTGGATCAGGATGTAGCAATCTTCGAGATCGGCCTCCATCTTCTCCGGGTTGGTGACAAAGTAGGGTGAGAGGTAGCCGCGATCAAACTGCATACCCTCCACTACCTCAAGGGTGGTCTCCATCACCTTGGCCTCCTCGACGGTGATCACCCCCTCTTTGCCCACCTTGTTCATCGCCTCGGCGATGATCTCACCAATGGTGCCATCATTGTTGGCCGAAATAGTGCCTACCTGGGCGATCTCTTTCTGCTCTTTGGTGGGCTTGCTCACCTTTTTCAGCTCATCCACCACCGTTTTTACCGCTGCCTCGATCCCCCTCTTGACCTCCATGGGGTCGGCGCCGGACGCCACCACCTTTACCCCGCTGCGATAGATAATCTGGGCAAGGACGGTGGCGGTGGTGGTCCCATCACCAGCCACATCGCTGGTCTTGCTGGCCACCTCTTTGACCATCTGGGCTCCCATGTTCTCGAACTTGTCCTCCAGCTCGATTTCCTTAGCCACGGTAACCCCATCTTTGGTGACCGTAGGAGAACCCCAACTTTTGTCCAGGATCACGTTTCTCCCTTTAGGTCCTAGCGTAACCTTCACGGTGTTAGCCAGGATATCGACCCCGCGCAAGATAGCATCGCGCGCTTGCTGGTCAAACCTTACCTCTTTGGCAGACATCGTCTACTCCCTCCTTTGCTCGAATTTAATCTTTGATGATTCCTAAGATGTCATCCTCACGCATCATGAGGTGCTCTTCACCATCTATCTTTATCTCCGTACCCGCGTACTTGTTAAATAATACCTTATCTCCCGCCTTGACCTCTAAGGGCGTGACGGTACCATCCTCTTTTACCCTCCCCTTGCCCGCGGCAATGACCTTGCCTTCAATCGGCTTCTCCTTGGCAGTATCAGGAATAATAATCCCCCCTTTTGTCTTATCCTCTTCCTCAAGACGTTTAACCAAGACCCTGTCCTGCAAAGGTATGATCTTCATGGTATACCATTCCTCCTTTCCCTATTTATTATTTAAACTTATTATATGATCTCCTTGTCAAAGGAGACATGCCTTTTAAGTTCTAAAAACACAAAGAATATAAGTACGCTTCCGTTCTTTGTCAAGGTCAATTCCGGAAATTCACCTTATAAATCGAATTCTTCCTCTTTCCTCACCTGTTTGAGCTTGCTCCCCTGCCCCATCTGCTCCCGTCGCTCCTGACACTGGACGCAGTGCGTAGTAAAGGGGAGAATCTTCAAGCGTTCCAGATTGATGGTCGCGCCGCATTCCTCACAGATGCCATAGGTCCCCTCCTCCAGCCGATCCAGGGCCTCCTCTACCTCTCGAAGTCGCTCTATCTGCATATTTAAAAGGGTATAGTCTATGTTCTCATCGAAATCGAGCTGAGATAGATCCCCGATGTCCATGGTAGAGAGTGTGGACATTCGCGGATCCCCATCCAATTTGGTCCCCATTTCCTGGGCGATCTTACCTAAGATCTCATCCCGGAGTTCGATGAGCATCTTCCGCAACTCTTCGTTCCGTGTCTTATCTGCTTTCGACATCCCTCTGACGCCTCCTTATCATGTATAGTCTCGCCAAGCCTTGCCCCTGTCTCATCGATATCCCCTCTCGCGCTGATCTCCTCTGCGCGGAATGCCCTCCCTTTTCCAGAGCCCTCTTGCCGGGCTTCTTCCCATCCTCGGGATATCCCTGCTCCAGCAAAGATTCAGCAGCAGGGAAGAAGAGGAAGAGATCCCCTTCCTCCACGGCGCATCTGCATATGCTCCGAAGCCTTTGTTTATAACACGCCTGGCAGAAAAATTCCACTGCATCGTTCGGCTTACCCTCTTGGAGGCAGAGATCGCCGTATTCCCGTAAGACCTGTGCAGGGAGACCTTTGCCGTAAAGGATATCCCCCCTTTTCATCGGATCAGGTAGCTTGGACCTGACGCTACCGGTGCTCCAAGAGATACGTTTTCAGCGGGCCCTGAAACTCATCTTCCATGATAGAGGGATAAGCGTTGAAAATAAAAAGGAAAAGAAAGATCCCCCTTCGAAGGGGCCTAAAAAGGATAATCCGCCGCGCTTGCCTTTGTCAAGATCAAATTTAGCACCTGTCACCGAATCTTTTCTAACCTTATTTCCCTTAAGTCTTGCGGACCGTTGTCCGGCTGCTTCCTTCTGCATCCCGAACCGAAGACCCTTGGACAATGACAGGGCAGCGTGAAAAAACTGTTGTTGACATGTCATCCGTATTATGCGATTTTTATCACAATGTCAGTGATGGAGGAGCGAAGATGATGGCAGAAAATCTTTTGCAAAAAATAAAAGTCAGGAAGCTTAAATTCGACGACCTTAATGCCATCGTGGAGATAGACCATAGGATATTGGGAACGAAGCGGCCCACGTATTGGCACCAGAAGTTTGAGGAGACGGGAGGAGAAGAACCGTCTAAATCCCTGGTGGCCGAGCTCGATGGAAAGATAGAGGGATTCATTATAGGAACGGTCAGCGGCTGGGAGTTTGGGGTGCCCAATACCATCGGCTGGATAGACACCATCGGAGTAAATCCCGATTATCAAAAGAAGGGGATAGCCACCTTCTTATTTCAAGCCATCATGGAAGAGTTTAAAAAAGATGGGATAGAAAATATCTATGCCTTGGTTAAATGGGAGGACTGGGATTTGATGTCCTTTTTCAAGGCCGTGGGGTTTACCAAGGGTAACATAATCAATCTGGAATATAAGATTAGATAGCCCCTACTCCTTCTCCTTCAAGTATGCCAGATATTCCGCCATGCTCTTGAAATGATGGGGTTTTTTCTCACCCTCCTCATCGTGAGGTATGGGGAGGGGTTTTTCGTCCTTTACTGCTCCCCGCACGGCGCGCACGCCTAGTTTTCCCGCCCCTTTGGGGGCGTCCTTGGCGATCCTTCTTTGTCTTCCCATTGCCTCCGCTCGAATGTTCTCCTGACAAACCTCGCAGATATCGCCCCGCCCTTCTTCCATCGGCCTCCCGCACACACGGCACTTTGTCGACATCTCCGCCTCCTGCTCGCAGTAAAATGTGCCCCGCTCGTTTTTTCCTGCGGGGCATTGACAACCCTGGATTCCAAGGGGATGTCATACCCCCTTGGAATCCCAGTATAAGGTTCCCCGCAGCAGACCCGCAGGGCAAAAGCTACGTCATTACATGTTAGTGCGCCCTGTCCCCTCCCGGATCGAGTTTGCGCATGAGCGAGGGGTTATCAAAACACTACTATTTCCTTCCGCAGCCTGGCGACGCCTACAGCGCAGTTTGCCTCTCTGCGTTCGAGGACCCTGTCAAGACCCGCGTTCCGACGCCAGTTTTCACCGTTGGTGGTTATCCCTTTTTGCCACGGCCGATCTTGACCGCCCCTTCGATAGCCATGGTGAATTCCCGAGCAATGGAGAAGGTTGCTATGGCAGCTATCACCACAGCCACGACAAACGCAGCCAGCATGGTGACGACCGCCATCTTGGTCCGGGCCGCTGCCTCCTCCATATCCTTTAAAGCCTTCGCACGCAACGATCTGACCAGCTCGATGAGGTGCTCGCCGGCCATGCGGCCCTTACCCTTCAGGCTCGCATCCGCAGCATCTCGGCCCTGAGCCTTGTAGACCGGCTGGGCCTGTTCCCAGGCTTTGAGAAAGACAGCATATTCCTTCTTGAAGTTATCATAAAACTTTTTCTGTTCGTCAGTTACATCCGGCCCTGCGAGGATCGGCTCGAGCATGGGCTGCCACATGGTCTCCAGCCGGTTCTTTTTATAGTTGAATCTCTCGATCTCCTTGTAGAAGATCTCCCGATCCTTGCCGCGCAAGAGTATATTTTTCGTCGCCCATACCATCTCGTCAAAATTGGCCCGGATGCCGAAGGCAGCCAGCGCTGCGGTCATCTCGTGCTCTGATACGTCCCTAAAGGCAGCTGCAGACCTATTCAGCTGGAAAAGGGCAAAACTCCCCGCTAAAATCATTACCACCACAACCACGCCGAAAGCCAAGCCCAGTTTCCTCCCGATGTTTAGTTTCATTATGCGCTCCTCCTTTTTTGATCTT
>MGQS01000036.1:6305-8542 GCA_001797905.1 Deltaproteobacteria bacterium RBG_16_54_11
GCGCTCATCCCTCAGTTACCCATTTGGGTGGCTTTCGAAGGATCGGCATACGGGTCACGATCCATCTGAATACCCATATCTCCGCAAAAATAATGGCAAGGGTCGTCACGATCTCCATCCAGCTGGGCACGTAGTGTGCCGGTAACGGTATATACCACTTATAGGCAATGACGGTATAGTTGAGCCTGTTGATGATGATCCCAATCATGGTCAAAATAGCAGCCACACGGATAGCTGAAACGTTTTTATACATGGCGCCGCGGAGGAAGAGATAGCAGGGAATAAGCACCAAGCCGATTATCTCCAAGAGATACCACAAGCCCCATCCGGTATGCAGATATTCCCAGTGACGACCGTGCATGAATATCAGCATTTTTAAGAAGAAATAGGCAAACATCGCACCAGCGCATCCCTTGGCAAGCCCTATAAGGATGTCGTTGTGAGAGGCCCGGTGCTCATCGTCCAATTGATCACTGAAGACCTTGTGGCTTATGGTCCCTTCAAAGATGACCAGGGAGAGCCCGGCGAAGATGCTGGAAACAAAGAAGAGTATCGGGATAAACTGCGTATACCAGAGGGGATGGATCTTCCCCTTTGCCATCATAAAGAGCGCCCCGAGGCCTGATTGGTGTAATGTTGAGAGCGTGATACCAAAGACCACGGCCCCAAGGGTCATGGAGCTGAGTATCTTCCTGACCCGCTTCCACCCCAGCCATTCTGCAAAGGCAGGGGAGATCTCGATGAATTCTGCCGTCATGTAGAGCAGAAAGTGCCAGGCAACGAGAAATAGCACGGAGCTCAGCCCGAATTTGTTCCCGATGACAGGGTTAATGATATGCCAGGGGCGGCCGAGGTCAATCACCAGTGCACCGGCGTAAAAGACATAGGCGAGAAAGCCGTTGAGAACGGTTGCTCGTATGATGGGATGATATTTTTCAACGCGGAGTATGTAGACGACAAAGGTCAGAACATATGCGCCTCCCGCAAAGGCAACACCGGTAATGACGTCGAATCCGATCCACATCCCCCACGGAAAATCCTGAGAGAGATTGGTAATTGACCCCAGGCCTTTTACCATGCGGTACGCAATTAGAATGACGCCGAGAAAGATCACCGGTACGGATATGACATTGAAGGGCGTAAGGATCTTCCCCCTCGGCTTCAACTCACTGAGGATGAAGGGTATAAAATCTCTCAAGCTCTTTATTTCGCGTGGTGCCGAGTTCGCGCTCATCTCTTTCCCTCCTTTTTCTCTTTCTCCTCTTCACGCCTTGTGAGATAGCTCAATCCCATGAGGAATGCGGGCCAGAGGATCAGCACGATGGGAACAGAATAAAGGAAGCCCGTGCTATACTCGGGATAGGCGGTGGTCCCGAGATCCGTCTTAAAGCCGATTTGTTCAAAGGGAACTGCGGAAAGATAGATCCATGATGTGCCGCCGACCTCATTCTCTCCGTAAATATAGTTGAAATATTTTTTGGGTTGCCGATATATCCGATACCTTGACTCTGCCACAAGGTCCCTCTTCGTCCCAAAAAGCAATGTCTCCGTCGGGCAGGCCTCAACGCAGGCAGGGATCCCTCCCTTGGTAAGCCGCTGCTCCCAGCAAAGGTTACATTTTTGTATCTTGGGATTCCAGCTATTGTATTCAAACTTTGGGATGTCGAAAGGGCACGATACCATGCAGTACCGGCAGCCCATACAATTAGTGTCCCAGGTGACGGCTCCGCCTTCATGTTTTTTCATTGCCTTCACGAGGCATGCCGCAACGCAACCCGGTTGACCGCAGTGCATACATTGCTTCTTTACAAAAATAATTCCCTTCTCTGTTTTATAACGATTGACGATTGTTAATTGGGTCGTCGAGGTATCCCGCTTCTCTTTAAATACCGACTCATCACCGATATCGGGGACCGGCAGATCATGTGCCTCTGCACATGCCGCCTCACAGCTCCGGCAACCAATGCAGCGTGTCGTATCGACAAGAACTCCTTTAAATTCTTCTCCACTTTCGTTAACAATCTCTGCAGCATTGGGCCTACGTGCGGCAAGAGCAGTCCCGGCAGCTCCCAGCATACCCACTCCTAAAGACTTCAAAAATCTTCTTCTATCCATTATCCGTCCTTTCTATTTTTGTTGTGTTTTAATAAAGCTGATACGCTATTTTTACCATCCAGAAGATCTCTTCTGCCATCAGCCTTAACATCCATAATCACGCCTGCACCTCTGACATCGAC
>MGQS01000037.1:0-293 GCA_001797905.1 Deltaproteobacteria bacterium RBG_16_54_11
TGCCCACCCGTCTCTTTCGTTCATGCCTGCCCATTTTTGTCAAGGATTTCAATCTCACAAGAAATCTCCTTATGGCGCCAGCCTTGGCACAAATAATGCTCAGTGTCACTGATACAGCAACCGTGACATTAAGACGGTCTCTCCATGGTCGGTCACTAACCTCTGGGCATCCATGTGCCACTTGTGCGGTAAAGATCGTCGTGCCGGCTGTGGCATGGCATTTGTGAAAGAACGTGCAATACCGATTCGCGATCTAACGTGGAACATTTAAGAAAGGATAGCCCAAATGGTCA
>MGQS01000037.1:384-774 GCA_001797905.1 Deltaproteobacteria bacterium RBG_16_54_11
GCGTCAGCCAGTTTTGGACCTGGAGTCCTACAGAATTCATGGCAATGCCGCCCTATGCAGACATGAAGGGCGAGTGGGCGTCCAAATGATTCGCCTGTGAAAAAGTACTTCGTCCGGGATCAACGGTGTGTATGTGGCAAATTATTTTCCGCCATTGGAAAGGGCCTTTCCACCGGATGCTCTTATTATGGATTTTTTTGTTGAAGCGTACCCGGATTTATCTGATAATCTCCGGCACAAGCAATTTTCTGCGGTGGCGTCGGTCTTGGCACAAAAAATGCTCCTACGATTTGCGGGATAGATCAAGACAAGGTTCGTGTGCCTGGCCCGTCCTGTTTTTCTCGAGAGTCATTTCCCGAGAAACATTGCCAAGGGCACCATAGTATGCTG
>MGQS01000037.1:822-2031 GCA_001797905.1 Deltaproteobacteria bacterium RBG_16_54_11
CCGACGCCAGGCTTCGCGTCGGAGGTGAAATAGAGCCGAGCGTTGGAAATGGATGAGGGCCAGTCTCTAAAAGAAATTCAGAAGGAGCATATTATTCTGGTGCTTCGCTCCACTCAGGGAGACATCGTTCAAGCAAGCAGGATACTGGGCATCTCGGTAGGACAACTACGCCGCAGAATCAAGGAGCTGGAGATTTCTCTTGAGAAAGGGGAGAAGACAAAGGCGTGATACCTTTCCGAAAAGCGCTGTGCGAGACCCTATTTTCCGGTACTCGAGGTTCGTTACCGCTGAGCGGGCTCGAACCAGTGTTGCCGGCCAACTTGACGCCGCATCCAAATTGGCGCCCCGAATTCCGCTTGTTTCGGAATGGGCGACGACATCCACGAAAAAGGAGTAATGAGATGAAGCGAAAAGCGACAATCGTAGCTGCGATTGTGACGTTTCTGGCGATCTGGGCCCTGTCACCTGGTTCGGCACTGGCGCAAAAGCCCATTGTGATAGGCGCGCCGTTGGCCACATCGTTTCTTTACGGGTGGGATGCCGAAAAGGGCATAAAATTGGCGGTGGAAGAAATCAACGCCGCCGGTGGGGTCAAGGTCGGCAATGAAAAACGCCTCTTCCAAGTGGAGGTCATCGACACTCGTGACTTGGAACCCGGAGTGCCCACGACTGACGCCCTCTTGGCCGTAGAAAAGCTGATTCTGGACAAAAAGGCGGATTTCATTGTCGGTGGACCGGTTCGGTCCGAGGCTGCTTTGGCTGCGATGCCCGTCCTCTCTAAGCACAAGAAAGTCTCACTTTTGACCACCGGCGCGCTCACACCAAAGTATCATGCGGATGTAGAGGCGAATCCGGACAAGTTCAAGTACTGTTTTCGCATGTCAGGTGAGGCGAAATGGATGGTCACGGGCGAGGTTGTCCCTTGCCTGGAAGAGATTGGTAAGAAATTCAATCTGGATAAGCTATTTATAATGGTTCAGGATGTGGCCCATGCTCGAGCGGGCGGAGCGCTGCTTGCCAAAATAATGTCGGGGAAGGGCTGGAAGGTCCTGGGGGAACCTGTGGTGTATCCGACGGGGACAGCGGATTTCTCCCTGGGATTGAACGATGCCAAGAAGCAGGGGGCCCAAGTAATTATCATCTGGATGGATATGCCTGAGACAGCCATATTGCTGAAACAGTGGCATGACATGAAAGTGCCTGCGCTCC
>MGQS01000037.1:2075-2362 GCA_001797905.1 Deltaproteobacteria bacterium RBG_16_54_11
GACTGACGGAAAGGGTGAGTACTGCCTGGCCAACGTCGTTAACGCCGGAAATGCCCCATCCAAAGCCACACCGTTGACCATGAAGTTCGTTGAAGCTTACCAAAAGAAATATGGACTGGAGCCTGAAGGCTACGGCACATCATCCAGCTACATGGCCCCTTACGTGCTCAAAGACGCAATCGAGCGAGCCGGCTCTCTGGACCCGGATAAGGTCGTAGCCGCTATCAAAGCAACAGATCTCGAAGGTGTTTACGGCCGGATCCGTTTCGATCAGAAATCAAACCAAA
>MGQS01000037.1:2486-2720 GCA_001797905.1 Deltaproteobacteria bacterium RBG_16_54_11
AGTAGCCGTTGGCCGAGTTCCGGTCCTGATCGAGCCGGATGGTAGGGGCAGACCTGCGTGTCTGCCCGGATTTGGGCGCACACACGGGTGCGCCCCTACATGGCCCTGCCGCTGTAGGGGCAGGTTTCAAACCTGCCCGGTCCTAGATTATCAGACGAAGGGCGGGTTTAAAACCCGCCCTTGATCGGATTTCTCAAGAACGGGTAGGCTGGAAGAGGATGTCTCAAAACTTGG
>MGQS01000037.1:2816-3765 GCA_001797905.1 Deltaproteobacteria bacterium RBG_16_54_11
AACCGCTGTACGAGTTCCCTTGCCCTCTGGGAGAGGGCAAGGGTGAGGGAATATCGTGGCACAATTTGTCTTCACGAAGACTTTTGAGACAGCCTCGGAAAGCCTGCCCCACGTCCGGAGATCCCGTTATGGGGCGGGCTAGATCAGTACAGTCGGAGCAGGACGAAGGTACATGACTGCACTCGATACATAACAGAGGCTTTTTCATGGACATAATCATCTATGGTGTTATCAACAGTGTGACACTTGCGCTGATGGCTCTCGGGTTCACGCTGGTTTACGGTGTCAGCCGATTGCCCAATTTCGCGCACGGGGCTTTGTATGTTCTCACCGGTTACATTGCTTGGCTGCTTCTGAATAGGGTCGGCCTGTATTACCCTTTAGCTATAATAGTATCGCTGGCTATAGCCGGGCTCATCGGAGCGGCCATGTATCAGTTTGTGCTGGTTCGTGTGCGAGGCATGGCAATATCGGAAATCATAGCGTCGTATGCCATCGGGTTGGCGATTTTGGAGGGACTACGCTGGGGAGGGCTCAAGGGCGGCACCTTTACGCTGCCGCCTTTTATCGAAGGAAGTGTCGATTTGTTCGGGGTTTCTGTCGATTTCCAGCGGCTAATTGTTGTCGGCGCAGGCATAGCTCTGGTTTGCTCGCTGTGGCTTTTCGTGAGCGGAACCAAACTGGGGCTGGCTCTGAAGGGAATGGCACAGGACGAGCGCGCTGCGATGACTTTGGGAATTGATTCGGATTTGATGGCTGTGGTGGCAATGGCGCTGGGGTCTGTTTTGGCAGGCGCTGCTGCCCTGCTGCTGCTTCCTCTGGGCAGTATAGTAGTGGAGGCCGGTTATCATGTATTGCTGATGGCCGTCGCCGTGTGCATTGTAGGCGGCCTTGGTAGCTGGACGGGCGCGGTCATGGCGGCCTTCATCATCGGATTCGCGCAGATTTT
>MGQS01000037.1:3811-5191 GCA_001797905.1 Deltaproteobacteria bacterium RBG_16_54_11
ATTGGCGATTATTGGAACTTTGATTGCAAAACCCAGCGGATTATTCGGCATGCAAAAGGAACTTGAAGAGAGGGTCTAAATATGGCCGAGGCGACAGCAGATAGGCGCAAGGAACGATTGGATCGCGGCATTAAGGTCCGCACCGATGGAGTCTATGCAATCTCGTCCTGGGCGGAGATGAGCTATCTCTTGGCGCCACGACTAATTTTCATTTTTGGTTTACTGGCCCTGCCGTTGCTCTTAACAAATTTCCCGTATTGGCAGCGGGTAATCTTAAGTGTGTGCATATATGCGCTCCTGGCCATGAGTTTCGACTTTCTAGCCAACTACGTGGGTTTGGTATCATTGGGAGGAGGCTTCTTCATAGGAGTTGGGGCTTACACTGCCGCCATTTTGAATACCAAACTGGGGCTACCGCCGGTCCTAACCATTCCCATTGCCACTTTCCTTGGCGGAGCCATTTGCACGGTGCTGCTTTTCCCTTGTCTGCCCCTTAGGGGGGTGTACTTTGCTATCGTAAGTCTTATGTATCCTTTGCTCGCAGCACGAGTCATAGAAGCTCTGGATATTTTCGGCGGAACAGATGGAATTACCGGCGTGGATGGTTTCACCAGCGGCTGGACGGAACAGTACCTGCTCATTATAAGTGTGCTGATAATTGTTTTTGGCCTGCGTCGCATGGTGCGAGAAGACGTTGGGCTCGTTTTTCGAGGTGTCAAAGACAATGATCAGGCAATTAGGGCTTCGGCTATCAATATCAATACATACAAAGCCTTCGCGGTGTTTATCGCTGCGACGCTGGGATGTTTAGGAGGGGCGTGTCTCGTTCATATTTACATGTCCGCGGGAATTTCCCAGTTCGCCTTGGATTTTTCCATTATTCCCATTGCCGCCACAGTCGTCGGCGGCGGCGGGACGCTTATAGGGCCGGTGCTCGGTTGCCTTATTCTCGTCCCCATATCGGAGCTTCTCAGGGATTTCGGTACACTGCGGATTGCAGTCTACGCCATCATCCTCACAGCATTTGTGGTGTACAAAAGTGAGGGAATTATGAATTACGGGACCAGAAAATATCAGCAATTTGAGAGATGGGTTCAAATATAGCCGGTCGGGCAGGCGAGGAACAATGTCACCTAATAGCGGAGAGGGCACGAGCAGAGAGCCGCTCCTTGTGGTCGAGAATGTGAGCAAGACATTCGGCGGCGTTATGGCTCTTACGGACGTAGATCTCAAAGTCTATCCCGGCGAGATCGTGGGAATAATCGGTCCGAACGGGTCCGGGAAAACCACTCTTATCAATGCTATCACCGGGTTTATACGGGCCGACACCGGGAAAGTTTTCTTCAAAGGCCGCGATATAACTAATTGGGAGGCGCATAA
>MGQS01000037.1:5239-5351 GCA_001797905.1 Deltaproteobacteria bacterium RBG_16_54_11
CTTCAGCCTCCCCGCGTTCAAGAACCTCATTCCGCCGCTCTTCTCTCCTCGCGCCAGACGGACAGGCGGCTGGAGGGGAGGCGGGCGCATGGGAAGCCGGGACACTGTGGCG
>MGQS01000037.1:5361-5484 GCA_001797905.1 Deltaproteobacteria bacterium RBG_16_54_11
TATCTTGGAAGAAATAGGGTTCGAACGTGACTCGTATGTTCCTTACAAAAAAGCATCCGCATTACCCACCGGCTATTTGAAGCGCTTGGAGCTTGCCCGGTGCTTGGCTTTGAGGCCGGAAAT
>MGQS01000037.1:5548-5836 GCA_001797905.1 Deltaproteobacteria bacterium RBG_16_54_11
ATGGAAAAACTGCAGATGGAAGGGATCACTCTCATAATGGTGGAACACAGGCTAAGAGAGCTGTTTCGCCTGGCACGGCGAGTGATGGTGCTCAATTTCGGATGCAAAATTGCCGAGGGCTCTCCGGAAGAGGTCATGGAATACAAGGAGGTGAAAGAGGCCTACTTCGGGTCAGAGGAGGTATTCACGTATGTTTAATGCCAAAGGACTCATGGTTTTCTATGAGAACATGCTGGCCCTGAACAACGTCAGTCTTTCTTGCGGCGCCAACCAGATTATCGGAGTTTT
>MGQS01000037.1:5890-6967 GCA_001797905.1 Deltaproteobacteria bacterium RBG_16_54_11
GGACGACATTCAGAAAAAAGAGGAAATGGCCGGAGGGGAGCGGATAACCATCCGGGGCGAGATATTCTACCAGGACCGCGATATCATGAAGGCCAGGCAGTCTTTGCGGGCGCGCGCGGGGATTATACTGTGTCCCGAACGGCGTCGAATATTTCCCGAGAGCACGGTGCTGGAAAATCTGAAAATAGGGGGCTATTTGGCCACAGCGCGCCAAGCATCGGAAACCCTTGACTATGTGCTTACTATATTTCCTGCGTTGCAGAGACTCACCAAGCGGCTGGGCGGATTCCTAAGCGGCGGCGAGCAGCAGATGTTGGCTATCGGCAGAGCATTGATGGCTCAACCCAAGCTGCTTCTTTTGGACGAACCCCTGCTGGGCCTAAGTCCATCAATTCAATATTTATTGGCCAAGTCCATTAAGGAGATCCGCGATCAGCGTGGCACGTCAATAATCGTATCCGAACAGTATGCTCGACCCATCATGCCGATAATTGACTATGGGTACATCCTGGAGAACGGGGCTGCCGTTGTTGAGGGCACAAATCAAGAGCTGATGGATAACCCTGACGTGAAATCCGCCTACTTCGGCACCTGACGAGGAGATGACCCATTGAGCATGAATATACATTCACCCGTTTTGAACAGGCATGCGAGAGATATCCTACAAACATCGCCATATCGTTCCTGGGTGAGGAATTCACCTATGAGGAACTTAAGAGACTTGTCGATCGATTCGCCACGGGCTTGGCAGGTCTCGGCATTAAGAAGGGCGATCGGATTCTTCTTTACTTGAGTAACTCAGTACAACTGATTATCGCGTTTCTTGCCGCTCAGAAAATTGGGGCCGTGGCGGTTTTGGTTTCGCCTATTTATACGTCGCATGAAATTGCATACATGATAAAAGATTCCGGCGCTCAAACTGTTATCTGTCACGACACCAACTATGGCTACGTCAAAGAAATATACACTGGGAGCGGGCTCAAGCATATCATCGCTACCAATCTCCTGGACCTGGTCTCCTGGCCTAAAAGAGCAATCGCATTTCTTTTCGATAAAGTGCCTCACGGAAAAGCGAAG
>MGQS01000038.1:0-314 GCA_001797905.1 Deltaproteobacteria bacterium RBG_16_54_11
CTCATGGGGGGCATCCACCGGAACCCGCATGTGAGAATCACAGCGATCATGCACCGGAGCGATCCGATTTACTACGCGCTCCATATGCCGTGGGAAAACATCTGGATGAGCGCGCCGATCTACGAGGCGGCGGCCTGGCGCGTCCTCAGCGAGGCCGGGGTGACGGCAACTGCCATTAATGTGACCCCCGGAGGCTGCTGCCACTGGCACATCATCGCCGCGATCAAGAAACAGCCCGGCGACGGCAAGAACGCGATCCTGGCGCTTCTCTCGATCGCGGATATCAAGCACGTCGTGGTTACGGATGACGACAT
>MGQS01000038.1:359-1582 GCA_001797905.1 Deltaproteobacteria bacterium RBG_16_54_11
CGTCCAGGCGGACCGCGATGTGTTGATTGTTTCCAATGCCCGCTCCAAACCTCTGGACCCCTCTCTTCCTCCGACTCAAGGAATCCCTACCACCGCCAAGATGGGTATCGACGCCACCATTCCGGAAAATGTCCCAAAGGAGCGCTACCAGCGCATCGTTTATTTCAATCAGGAGAAAGCGCAGCTCAAAGATTATCTGGGAAAGACCGGCCCGGAGCCTCAAAGAAGGGTTGACGAAGATCCGGAGGCCCTGGCGGAGAAACTTTACAAGGTGCTCATGGACTCGAACCGGTTTTTTGCCGAAATACTCGATCTGTTTCCCAATACGGCCTTCAACAAGATCGCCCAAGCTGTCGGCCTGCTCCACGAGCAGGGCAAGATCACTCAGGACAATGACGGAAGATACCAGCTCAAGGGCTCTCCGACCGGATCGTGAACGGCATGGAGAAACACTGCCCTCTCCAATGGCCTTTCGCAGCTTTAGGAAAAGACGCGGCTCAAATTCTAAATTCTTAGAAAACCGAGATTCATAGTCCTGATTCGCTTCTTCTGCGCCTTGTGTCTGGCATCACCGTGAAAACTCACTTTTGTGGCATATCATTTGCACAGCCATCAACTCGCAGTCCATCTGCGAAAAGCAAGAACCGGCGAAATCTATCAATTTTGAGCGGAGGTGTAAGACCGTGTATTCAGGATCTTCGATTCGAAAAAGTTTAATAGCCGTTGCACTTTTGATTTGTGCTTCTCTGACTTGGACAGATAAAGACTCTTATGCCCAAGCGAAATACCCTTCGAGGAACATTGATCTTATTATCGCCTTTGCTCCTGGGGGCACTACGGACGTAGCAGGCCGAATAATCGCCGAAGAGTTGTCCAAGTTATTAAACGTTAATCTTGCCCCTATAAATAAGCCTGGTGCGACTGGGACTATCGCTGGAGCATTCACGCTCAATGCTCGGAAAGACGGATATACCCTGATGCTAAACTCGGGGAGCGGGATGGTTTTGTCCCACTTCGTCTTGCCCGATGTGCCTTTCGACACCCTTCGAGATTTTATCCCTATTCGCTATGTGATCGTCTCGCCCACCATTATTGCGGTCAAGGGGGATTCGCCCCTGAAGTCATTTGAAGACCTAATCAATTATGCGCGGAAAAACCCTGCAAAGCTGACCTACGGTTCAGCCGGAGCAGGAAGCGACACCCATCTGGTTATGGAGCAGTTA
>MGQS01000038.1:1602-1916 GCA_001797905.1 Deltaproteobacteria bacterium RBG_16_54_11
TGTTCCTTTGAAGGGGGGCGGGCAAGTCGTTCCTTCCGTCTTAGGTGGCCATGTTGATCTCGGGTCTACCCTCGTGTCGACAGCAGCCCCACACCTGAGGGCCGATACGCTTCGGGGGCTGGTTCTCGCACACGAGAAGCGCTTGACGGTATTCCCAAATGTCCCTACGTATGGCGAGAAAGCTTACCCGCAGGTTTTCATTAAATACTGGGGAGCGCTATTCGCTGCCGCCGGTACGCCTAAGGCGGTGCTGGACGTGCTCGAATCTGCATCTGAAAAGGTCTTGAGGTCCGAAAATTACAAGGAACGAATCG
>MGQS01000038.1:1941-2586 GCA_001797905.1 Deltaproteobacteria bacterium RBG_16_54_11
GCGATCCAGGAAGAGCAGAAGGCCACGGCCAGCCTGGTAGGAAGATTGGGGCTCAAGTCCGGCAAATAGGATTAATCTACCCCAAGAATTTACGCAGCCCGACTGCTCGGTCAAGATTTCCGAGACATCTGCCCTTTTACTCGTCCAGTACAGGGCCGGCCCATCATGCTAGCGAATTCGACGGGCAACCATGCTTGCTGAAATCCTCTCCAATAAAAAAATCTCTGAAGGATACTGCCTGATGCAGGGGGTCTGCCCGGGCCTGACGACTGAAATTGTCCCTTGACAATTCGCCATGCTTAAGGTCACAAATGGCAACGATTTGTTCTTGAGAAGACCTTTCAGCTTCCATCGGATAAGCTATCGGGGCGCCACACCTATTTTTGAGATTCTCTACGGAGTCGTTGGTCCGGGAACCCAGATCATGGCTGCCATGAAAGCGGGCCAGGTCGTCGATATCATTGCTCCTCTTGGCCGTGGCTTTTCGTTTGCTCCTGATTTGCGGACAGCCATAATTGTTGCAGGAGGCATGGGCATTGCACCCTTTGTGTTTCTTCTGGAGGAAATCAAAAAAACAAATCAACACAAATCAGACACTATTGTTCTGTACGGAGCACAGAGCAAGAACGATATTCTTGAAATTGA
>MGQS01000038.1:2631-2846 GCA_001797905.1 Deltaproteobacteria bacterium RBG_16_54_11
CGGAAGTCTCGGCTACAGGATGCGAGTGACAGATCTCCTGGAACAATATCTGCAAAACGCGGAGAAGAACGAACCGGATCAAAAGGCCGTTTCCATCTTCGCTTGTGGCCCCTATGGAATGCTGAAATCAACGTCCGTCATCGCAGAACAATTCCATGTTTCGTGCGGCGTTTCTCTACAGACGCCCATGGCCTGCGGCTTTGGGGCATGCCTGG
>MGQS01000038.1:2862-3188 GCA_001797905.1 Deltaproteobacteria bacterium RBG_16_54_11
CCATGAAAATGACGGCGCAAGCTTAGGATATGCACTCGCATGCCAGGAAGGGCCCGTATTCAATTCAAAGAGAATAATCTGGGATGAGTAAGGAAATGCCAGGCCCGGACATTTCGGTTAGGCTGGGAAGGTTATTTTTGAGGAACCCGGTGATGACCGCATCCGGTACGTTCGGCTACGGTCAGGAATATGGTTGTTTTATCGACCTGAACCAACTGGGAGGTATTATAGTTAAAGGGACTTCGCTCATGCCCAGATTGGGGAATCCACCGGCGAGGATCGTCGAGGTTGTAGGAGGTACACTTAGCTCGGTCGGGCTGCACAAC
>MGQS01000038.1:3208-3513 GCA_001797905.1 Deltaproteobacteria bacterium RBG_16_54_11
TAAAGAAAAACTGCCGTATTTAAGGAAACTCGATTCCCGTATCATCGTCAATATATTCGGCGCTAGCGTATCTGATTATCACGAAGTAGCGAGGAGGCTCGAGGGTATAGACGGCGTGTCTGGAGTAGAGGTGAATATCTCTTGTCCCAATGTCAAGGAGGGAGGCGTTGTCTTTGGAAGCTATCCGGATCAGACTTACAAGGTTGTCAAGTCGGTGCGGGACGCAACGACACTTCCTCTGATGGTCAAGTTATCTCCCAATGTTACGGATATCACTGTTATTGCGAGGGCTGCTGCCGAGGCTG
>MGQS01000038.1:3551-4118 GCA_001797905.1 Deltaproteobacteria bacterium RBG_16_54_11
TCAATTCGCGGAAGCCTATGCTGGGGAATGTAACCGGGGGGCTTGCGGGACCGGCTATCAAGCCCATTGCCTTGCGCATGGTATGGGAAGTCTACAAGGCTAGGCTTGGACTACCTTTGGTGGGGATAGGCGGAATCATGAGCTCCAGGGATGCGATTGAATTCATCATCGCGGGAGCATCAGCCGTACAGGTGGGGTCGGCGAGTTTTGTGGACCCTCAGACTTCACTAAAAATAACCGCCGGAATCAAGCAATACTGCAGTGACAACGGGATAGAAAATATCGCCGATCTGGTCGGAACACTAAAGTACTAAACTTTTTGCCTTATCCGGATTCGTGCTTCGACTGCATCAGCCATGGAGAGTCTAGACTACCTACTGCAGGGCTTCACGGTTGCCCTGCAGCCGCTAAACCTCTTCTACTGTCTATTGGGCGTCACAATGGGCACCCTTGTAGGAGTCTTACCGGGGTTAGGACCTTCAGCGACTATTGGCCTGCTTCTTCCTACCACTTATCACATGGACCCTGTGCCCTCTCTGATTATGCTTGCCGGAATTTCCTACGGTT
>MGQS01000038.1:4150-4441 GCA_001797905.1 Deltaproteobacteria bacterium RBG_16_54_11
GGAGAGCCCTCCTCTCTGCTTACCTGTCTTGATGGCTATCAGATGGCTCGTCAGGGAAGGGCAGGACTAGCGCTTGGAGTGTCGGCAGTGGGCTCGTTCATTGCCGGGACCTTCAGCGTATTGGGGCTCGCCTTCATCGCACCAACTCTGGCCAGAATGGCCCTAGGCCTTGGTCCCCCTGAGTATTTTTCCTTGATGGTTATGGGGCTAACCATAGTCTCATACCTGGCCAGAGTCTCCATGGTCAAGGCTTGGATGATGACGGCTCTCGGGCTGATCATAAGCACGGTA
>MGQS01000038.1:4495-4866 GCA_001797905.1 Deltaproteobacteria bacterium RBG_16_54_11
TACGACGGCCTTACACTGCCAGCGATCATGATGGGCCTGTTTGGCGTGTCTGAGGTCCTTGAAAATATAGGCAAGTATATAAAGCCGGAAATATACAAGGGCAAGATAACCAATTTTTTCGGCAATAGAGAGGATTGGAGGCAATCCACAAAGCCTATTGCCAGAGGGACGCTGCTCGGTTTTTTTATGGGAGTGTTTCCCGGGATTGGCTCTGTTGTTCCAACGCTCATCTCATATGTTATTGAGAAGCGGCTCTCAAAACACCCGGAGAAGTTCGGTAAAGGAGCCATTGAAGGACTGGCCGCCGTTGAGGCTTGTAACAATGCTGCCGTAGGGGGGACGTACGTACCTCTACTCAGTCTTGGTATTCC
>MGQS01000038.1:4936-5093 GCA_001797905.1 Deltaproteobacteria bacterium RBG_16_54_11
ATAAGAGAATCTCCGCGCCTTTTCTGGGCCGTCGTTGCCAGCATGTATGTTGGTAACGTCATGCTGCTGGTGCTGAACCTTCCGCTTATCCCTCTCTGGGTCAAAGTTTTAAAAATTCCATATTCGTACCTCTCGGCTATGATACTTTTGTTTTGTT
>MGQS01000039.1:0-3615 GCA_001797905.1 Deltaproteobacteria bacterium RBG_16_54_11
CTGGTCAAAGGGGATCATATTCTTGTTCACGGTGATGCCCGCCGGCCCCAGGGCCTCCTCCGCCTCTTTGCCGGTAATCCCCTTATTGATCAGGTCGATGAGGATAAGATGGTTGTCGGTCCCCCCGGAGACGATCTTGAACCCGTATTTCTGCAACTCTTTGGCCAGGACCTTGACGTTGCGCACCACCTGCCGCTGGTAGGTCTTGAACTCTTTGGTCATGGCCTCTCTGAAGCAGACCCCCTTGGCAGCTATCACGTGCATGAGCGGCCCCCCCTGGATGCCGGGGAAGACGCTCTCGTCAATGCGGTCGCTGAACTCCTCCTGGCACAGGATAAAACCGCCGCGAGGACCACGCAGGGTCTTATGCGTCGTGGAGGTCACAAAGTGGGCGTGGGGGACTGGCGAGGGGTGGATGCCCGCGGCGATGAGCCCGGCTATGTGGGCCATGTCCGCCATCAGGTATGCCCCGACTTCGTCGGCGATCTCCCGGAAGCGCTTAAAGTCGATGATCCGGGGGTAGGAGCTCGCCCCGGCGATGATCAGCTGGGGCTCTACCTTTTTTGCCAAGGAGAGGACCTCGTCGTAGTCGAGGCACTCTGTCTCCCTGGACACGCCGTAAAAGGCCGTCTTATAGAGCTTGCCCGAAAAGCTGGCAGGGGAGCCGTGGCTCAGATGTCCGCCGTGGGAGAGGTCCATCCCGAGGATGGTTGCACCGGGGCGCAGGGCGGTGAAACAGACAGCCATATTGGCCGCTGTCCCTGAGAGGGGCTGGACATTGGCGTGATCGGCGCCGAAGAGCTCCTTGGCCCGCTCGATGGCGAGCCGTTCCGCCACGTCCACGTACTCGCAACCGCCGTAGTATCTCTTGCCGGGATATCCCTCGGCATACTTATTGGTGAGGACCCCGCCCTGGGCCTCCAGAACGGCGTTGCTGGTGTAGTTCTCCGAGGCGATCAATTCGATCTTGTTTTCCTGGCGAAGGGTCTCTCGCTCGATGGCATCCGCCATCTCCGGGTCAACTGCTCTGAGGCTCAACTTCAGCTTGGTCAAACCCGGAAATTCCTCCTCTCGACGGCCTCGATCTTTTCGAGCCTCTTGAGGTGTCTTCCCCCTTGAAACTCGGCCTCCAGCCACACCTTGACCATCTCACAAGCCAGGCCCGGCCCCACGATCATCCCCCCCAGGACCAGGATATTTGCGTTGTTGTGCTCCTTTGCCAGGCGCGCCGAATAGACGTCGCTGACAAGGGCGGCCCTGACCCCGGGGAATTTGTTGGCAATAATGCTCATCCCTATGCCGCTGCCGCAGATTAGTATACCCCTTTGGGCCTCGCCTCGCGAGACCTTGTGGGCAACTGCCTGGCCGAGGTCCGGATAGTCCACCGATGCTTCGTCGAAGCAGCCCAGATCCTCAACCTCGTACCCCAGTTCCCTCACGAAGGCCGCCAGGTCCGCCTTAAGGCGGAACCCCCGGTGATCGCTCGCCATGGCTGTCAACATCTCAGCCCTCGAATCTCTTGAAGATCAACGTCGCGTTGGTGCCGCCAAAGCCGAAGGCATTGGAGAGGACCACCTTCACCTCTGCCTCCCGTGCCGCATTGGGGACGTAGTCCAGATCACAGCGGGGATCGGGGTTCTCATAGTTGATGGTGGGGGGAATGATCTTATCCCTGATCGCAAGGACGGAAAAGACGGCCTCGGTGCTCCCTGCGGCGCCCAGGAGGTGGCCGGTCATCGACTTGGTGGAGCTGATTGGCAGCTTATGGGCATAGTCCTTGAAGACCCGCTTGATGGCCACCGTCTCGGTTATATCGTTGAGCTCCGTGGAGGTCCCATGCGCGTTGATGTAGTCGATAGCTTCCGGTGAGAGTTTGGCATCCCGCAGGGCCATCTGCATGCAGCGGGCCGCCCCGTCGCCGTCGGGATCAGGGGCCGCCAGGTGATAGGCATCGCCGGTATTCCCGTAGCCGATCAGCTCTGCATAGATCTTCGCCCCCCGTGCGCGGGCATGTTCCAGCTCCTCCAGGATCACGACGGCGCCACCTTCCCCCATCACGAAGCCGTCCCGGTCCCGATCAAAGGGGCGGCTGGCCCGCTCGGGCTCTGCGTTCCTGGTGGAAAGGGCCTTCATGGCGTTGAAACCCGCCAACGCCAGGGGGGTAATGGTGGCCTCCACCCCGCCGGCGATGACGGCATCGGCATCGTCGTGTTGGATGCACCGCGCGGCCTCGCCGATGGAATGGGCGCCGGTGGCGCAGGCCGTCACCACGCAGAGATTGGGGCCTTTGGCGCCATACTCAATGGCAACCTGCCCTGAGGCCTCGTTGGCTATCAGCATGGGGATAAAGAAGGGGGTAACCCGCTGCGGCCCGCGTTCCAGGAGGACCTTGTGGTACTTTTCAATGGTCGACAACCCCCCCAAGCCGGTGCCGATGATGACCCCAATCCGGTCGGCATTCTCCCCGGAGATCTCCAGACCGGCATCATCCATGGCGATGCGCGTCGCCGCCAGGGCATAATGGATGAAGATATCCATCTTCTTGATATCCTTCGGATCGAGGTAGTCCTCGGACCGAAAGCCCTTTACCTCGGCAGCGATCTTGGTCTCATAATAGGTGACATCGAACTTCGTTATGGGGCCGGCGCCGGATACCCCCTCGCATACCTTCGCCCAGACAGGATCGATGCCGATCCCGAGCGGAATCACGAGGCCAACCCCCGTAACGACTACCCGTCTGCTCAAGTTATCACCTCAATCTCTGTGGTTTCCTCCCTCGGATCTCAAAGGAGGGTACGAACCCGTTGTGGAACTGCACAAAAGAGCAGAGCAGATAAGGGAGGGGGAGATGAGTTCCCCCTCTCGCTTAAACATGCTCCTGGATGTACTTTAAGGCATCGCCGACAGTCACGATCTTCTCGGCATCCTCATCGGGTATCTCTATCCCGTACTCATCCTCCAATGCCATGACCAGTTCCACCAGGTCCAGGGAATCGGCGCCTAAATCATCGATAAACTTGGCCTCGGGAACAACCTCGCTCTCGCTAACCCCGAGCTGCTGCACAATCAGTTCTTTCAACTTTGTCTCAAGAGACATTGAGTTCTACCTCCTTTTTCTTGTTAATTTTTCTCCCCTAACCTATCAGGTGAGGAGAGGGTTTTCAAGCACCTTTTAACTGCCCCAGGCTCGCCAGGTCCTCCAGATTAAACGCCTCCCTGGTCCCATCGATGCGGCGCAGCAAGCCCGCCAACACCTTGCCGGGCCCTATCTCCACAAACCGCACGGTCCCCAGCTCGATCATCCGGTTCATCGAATCCTCCCACCTCACCGGGCTGCTCACCTGCCTGATTAAAAGATCCCGCACCCGCTCTTTCGAGGTGTTGGGCTCGGCCTCGACATTGGTCACCACCGGGGCCTTAAGGTCATGGATCTCTATCCGGGCCAGCTCCGCCCCCAGCCGCCGACCGGCCGGCTCCATGAGGGGCGAATGAAACGGGGCGCTCACCGGCAGGGGCACGGCCCTCTTCGCTCCCATCCCGCCTGCCAAGGCAATCGCCCGCTCAACGGCCTTCAGGTTGCCGGAGATCACGATTTGGCCGGGTGAGTTGAAATTG
>MGQS01000039.1:3642-11433 GCA_001797905.1 Deltaproteobacteria bacterium RBG_16_54_11
GCCTGCCGACAGAGCTCCTCCACCTGCTCACGCGCGAGCCCCAGAACAGCCGCCATCCCCCCTGCGCCCACGGGGACCGCCTCCTGCATAAACTGCCCGCGCATCCTCACCATCCTGACGGCATCACCAAAACTCATGGCCTCGGCAGCCACCAGGGCGCTGAATTCCCCGAGGCTGTGACCGGCGAGATAGTCGGCAGCCCACCCCACCTCATTCCTCAGGACCCGCAAGGCCGCGATGCTCACGGTCAGGATACAGGGCTGCGTATTGGCCGTCAGCTTTAGCTCCGCCTCTGGACCGTTAAAGCAGAGGCTCTTGAGGTCAAACCCCAGGGCCTCGTTGGCCTCGGCAAAGGTTTCCTGGGCGACGGGGAAGCGCTCGGCGAGCTCCTTGCCCATCCCCGCATACTGAGAGCCCTGCCCTGGGAAGATGAAGGCCGTCTTACCCATTAGATCCTCCCGCTGGCGATCTCCTTGATGAGCTCCATGGCGATGTTGTTGCGCTGGATCTGACTGGTCCCCTCGTAGATCTGGAGGATCTTGGCATCCCGCATCATCTTCTCCACCGGGAAATCCCTCATATATCCATATCCGCCGAGGACCTGCACGGCATCAACAGTCACCCGCATGGCCATGTCGCTGGGAAAGAGCTTGCTCATGGCCGACTCCTTGCTGAAACTTCGGGGTTTGCTGTCGATATACTTGGCCACGGCGTAAACCAGGGCGCGGGCTGCCTCGATCTGGGTGGCCATATCGGCAAGGATGTGCTGGACGGCCTGGAAGGAGATGATCTTGTGTCCGAACTGGACGCGCTCCCGGGTGTACCGAGCCGCCGTCTCAAAGGCGCCTTGGGCAAGCCCCACGGCCTGGGAACCAATGCTCGGGCGGGACATGTCAAAGGTCTTCAGGATGATGATGAGGCCGATACCCTCACGGCCCCCGATGAGGTTTTCCTTGGGAATCCTGCAATCCTCAAAGACCAATTCCCGGGTAGCCGAGGTGCGGATCCCCAACTTCTTTTCCTTTTTGCCGAAGGAGAAACCTTCGGTCCCCTTTTCCACGATAAAACCGCTGATACCCCGCGGCCCCTTTTTCTTATCCGTAACGGCAAAGACGGAGTAGATCTCCGCCTCACCGCCGTTGGTGATCCACTGCTTGGTCCCGTTAAGGATATATCCGTCACCATCTTTTTGCGCCGTGGTCTGCATGCCGGCTACGTCGCTGCCGGCATTAGCCTCGGTGGCGCCAAAGGCGGCTAGTCTTTTCCCGCTGGCTATCTCCGGGAGATACCTTTTCTTCTGGTCATCCGTACCTGCGATCGAGATGGGATAGGCACCCAACCCGCTGCCGGCAAAACTGACGGAGACGCCGATGCAGGCCCGGCTCAGCTCCTCTATCACCACGCAGTTTTCAAAGACCCCTCCGCCAAAGCCGCCGTATTCCTCGGGCAACGAAACCCCGAACAGCCCCGCCTCCGCGCAGATGTGCATCATATCCCACGGAAATTCTTCCTTCTCATCCAACTCCGCCCTTACCGGCATCACCTTTTCTTCGGCTATCTTCCGGGCGAGTTCCTTGAGCATCTTCTGTTCTTCGGTTAAAAAATAGTCCACGTATACACCCCCTCACCAAACTTCTCAGTTCATCACTTTTCCCTTCGGCTGCGTCCATATCCGGGAGGCGGTCTCCATCCCAAACCGCTTCAGGTCTTGACTCTCGCGCAAGGCATCGATCAAAAGCCGGTTGATATCACCGCCCACATACTCGGAGGCGGCCCTGATGGCGTTCTTAATGGCCTTGGCGGAGGAGTGCCCGTGGCAGATAAAGCAGGTCCCGTTGATGCCCAAGAGCGGGACCCCTCCATATTCGGAGTAATCGATCCGGCGCCTAATGTTCTCCTGGACCTGTCTCATAAAGAAATACCCGATCCTCGCCCACAGGCTCTTGCGCGTCGCTGCCCTTAACATGGCGGTCATGGAGTCTGCGATCCCCTCGCTGCTCTTTATGGCTACATTACCCACAAAGCCGTCGCACACGATGACATCGACGATGCCGCTGGCGATGTCTGTCCCTTCGACATTCCCGAAATAGTTCAGACTGCTCTTCTTCAGAATGGCGTGGACCTTCTTGGTGAGCTCATTCCCTTTGCTGTCCTCCCTGCCGTTGCTCAAGAGCCCTACCTTCGGACGTTTCTTGCCGAAGACAAACCGGGCGTAAATCTCACCCATGATGGCAAACTGCACCAGGTGGATGGGCTTGCAGTCTACATTGCCGCCGGCATCTATGATAACGGAAGCCCCGTTGAGGGTGGGATGAATGCCGGCCAGGGCCGGTCGTTCCACCCCCTCCAACTTTTTCATCTTCCACATGCTGACGGCCATCGCCGCGCCGGAGTTGCCGGCCGTCACCACCGCATCGCACTTTCCGTCCTTCATCAGGTCCATTGCCACGCTGATCGAGGTGTCGTGCTTGGCGCGGAGGACCCGTGACGGCAGCTCATGCATCTGTACCGCCCGTGGCGTATGGACGATGGTCAGGTTCGACCCCGACCAGCGGTGCTTGGCCAGCTCCCTTTCTATCAACACCTGGTCACCGACCAAGATCACCTCATCCAGGTCCTGCTTCTTGGCCGCCTGCATAGCCCCTTCGACAATGGCCTGGGGGGCATGATCACCACCCATGGCATCAACTGCAACCTTCATTGGCCTCATCCCTTTAATCCGTCACCGGGCAGGGTTAGACTTCCCCTACCTCTATGATCTCCTTGCCTTTATACGCACCGCAATGGGGACAAACCCGGTGGGGCAGCTTCGGCTCATGACATTGAGGACAGAGCGAGAGGCTGCGAGAAGTCAAGCTGTTGTGGCTTCTTCTCTTATCGCGCCTCGCCTTGGAAGTTTTTTTCTTTGGAAGGCCCATTATCTTCTCCCCTGGCTTAGGTTCGGTTTGAAACTTTTTAACGCGGCAAACCGGGGATCGCTGTATTGGCGATCACACCCGCATTCTCCGCTATTAAGATCTGCCCCGCATATGCTGCACAACCCCTTACATCTATCATGGCAGAGGGTTTTCAGAGGGATGTTCAGCCATATCTGCTCCTCCACGATATCCCTGAGCTCAATCCCCTCTTCCGGCAAAAAACTGATATCCAGGTCGTCGTGCAAGAGCTCTTTATCCTCCTCTTGGGGGGCATATTTCGGCAAGATAAAGTATTCCTTAAACTCCGATACGATGGGGACGATACATTCCTTCAGACATCGCGCGCAGGGGAGAGCAGCCACTGTCCTGATGCTCCCCTTGACCTCTATGCCCTCGGAGGTGCGCTGGAGAAACAAGTCCCCCTCTGCCGCCTGAGCCAACCTCATCTCCTGCTCCTCCTCCCCGTGAGGGCCTTGCAGGCCGACAAGGGACAGTTGATCCACAGATATCTTCCTCCCTTCGGGAGGGATGTCTTCCCATCTAACCTTCATCTGAGTGGTGGGAACTCCCGTTAGTTAATGCTTCCCCGGCAAGATTTGCATGACCACCGAATTTAAAGACATAAGTATATATATCTTCTTTTTTTTGTCAAGGCTAAAAAAGGAAACGATATAGAGCGTAAAAGACCCCTCTTGCGCAGAGCCGCACATTTCTCTACAATGGGACAAGGGAAGGAGGACCGGTTATTATGGGAGAAAAGATAGTCATTTTCGACACCACCTTGCGGGATGGGGAGCAATCCCCCGGCGCGACGATGAACGTGGCGGAAAAGGTGCGGCTCGCCCAGCAGTTGGAGAAACTAGGGGTCGATGTCATCGAAGCGGGTTTCCCCATTACCTCCCAGGGGGACTTCGATGCGGTCAGAACGATCGCCAAGTCGATCACCCATTCGAAGGTGGCTGCTCTGGCCAGGACCAATACGCAGGATATCGATCGGGCCTGGGAGGCGATCAAGGGGGCAAAATCCCCCCTGATCCATACCTTTATCTCGACCTCCGATATCCATCTGAAGCACCAGTTGAAGAAAACAAAAGAGGAAGTGATTCGGATCGCCGCAAAATCCGTTGCCAGGGCCAAGAAACATACCCCCGATGTCGAATTCTCAGCCATGGACGCCACCCGCAGTGAGGTCAAGTTTCTTGCGGCCGTGATCGAAGCAGCCATACAAGCGGGAGCGACCAGGATCAATATTCCCGATACCGTGGGCTATGCCATCCCCTCGGAGTTTGGGGCGCTGATTCGCACCCTCTGCCACATGGTCAAGGGGATCGAAAAGGTCACCCTGAGCGTCCACTGCCACAATGATCTTGGCCTGGCGGTTGCCAATTCCCTCGTTGCGATTCAGAACGGCGTCAGACAGGTGGAGTGCACGATCAACGGCATCGGGGAGAGGGCAGGAAACACCTCTCTCGAAGAAGTGGTCATGGCCATCCACACGCGGAAGGATCTGTTCCCCTTCTCTACTCGGATCGTTCCCAAACATATCTTTGCTACCAGCCGTCTTGTCTCCAAGATCACGGGTATGGTAGTTCAGCCCAACAAGGCCGTGGTGGGCGCCAATGCCTTTGCCCATGAATCCGGCATTCATCAGGATGGCGTCCTCAAGAAGAAACAGACGTATGAAATCATGACCCCTGAATCGGTGGGGATTGCTAAATCCTCTCTTGTGCTGGGAAAACTCTCCGGGCGACACGCTTTTAAAGAGCGGTTGAAGGAAGTAGGGTTTCGGCTCTCAGAAAAAGATTTTGAGCTGGCCTTCACCCGGTTTAAAGAGCTGGCAGACAAAAAGCGGGAGATCTATGACGAGGATATTGAGTCGATCGTGGCCGAGGAAATCCTTCGGATGCCCGACCGCTTTAAGCTCATCTATCTCAATGTCATTTCAGGAAACGTGACCGTCCCCACGGCCACGGTCAAGATGGAGGTGGATGGGGAAGTCATCCAGGAGGCTGGTTTTGGCGATGGGCCGGTGGATGCCACCTTCAAGACGATCAAGAAGATCACCCGCACGCGCTCAAAACTCCTTCAGTTCGTCATCAACGCGATCACCGGCGGCACAGAGGCCCAGGGCGAGGTGACGGTGAGGCTGGAAGAAAAAGGCCGGACCGTGATCGGCCAGGGTGCCGATACGGACGTGATTGTGGCCAGCGCCAAGGCCTATATCAATGCCCTGAACAAGCTGGAGTATCGAAAGAAAGATCTGCGCGGGTTGTAGTGTATAGGATTTTACACAGATGAGCGGTTAAAATTAGAGGGCTCAGGGAATCAACGCTCGGCCAGAGTCCAATAGGTCTTTTTTACTAGAACCCTCGACCCCTTGACCCCTGGAATCCTCTGAGTTGATCCTGGAACACTTTCTCACAACCTTTTTTTGGAGAAGAAATTAATGGGGATGACCATTACCGAGAAGATCCTGGCGGCACACGCCGACCTTGATGAGGTCACGCCAGGCGAGATCATCAACGCCCGCGTGGACGTGGCCCTGGGGAATGATATCACTGCGCCATTGGCCATCCAGGCATTCAGGGAGATGGGGGCGCGCAAGGTCTTTGATAAGGCAAAGGTAATCCTGGTGCCCGACCACTTCACCCCCAATAAGGACATCCAGTCGGCCGAGCAGTGCCGGCTGATGCGGGAGTTCGCGCAAGAGCAGGAACTGAAACACTATCTCGAGGTGGGACGCATGGGCATCGAACACGCCCTGTTGCCCGAAATGGGTTTGGTGGGGCCCGGCTATCTCGTCATCGGAGCAGACAGCCACACCTGCACCTACGGCGCTCTCGGGGCCTTCGCCACCGGCGTGGGGAGCACGGACCTGGCCGCAGCCATGGCCACCGGCGAGATCTGGCTCCGCGTCCCGGAGACAATCAAGTTCATATATACGGGAAAGCGCCGGCCGTGGGTCAGCGGCAAGGACCTCATCCTCTACACCATCGGGGCCATCGGGGTGGATGGGGCCCTGTATAAGGCCATGGAAATCACCGGAGCGACCATCCGTCATCTGGATATGTCCGGAAGATTCACCATGGCCAACATGGCTATCGAGGCCGGGGGGAAAAACGGTATTTTCCCGCCTGATGAGATCACCCTGGAATATCTCCGCCCTAGGATGGCGATTGGCTATACCATCTACCAGAGCGATGAAGACGCCTGCTATGCCGAGGTAAAGGAATATGATTGCTCCCGGATCGAGCCCCAGGTGGCCTGCCCCCCCTCCCCTGCCAATGTGAAGGGGGTGCGGGCATTGGCCGGGGTAGCAATAGATCAGGCAGTCATCGGCTCATGCACCAACGGGAGGCTGGAGGATCTGAGGGTTGCGGCCCAGATCATCAAAGGCAAGCAGGTGGCCCCCTACGTCCGTCTCATCGTGATCCCGGCTACGCAGGAGATCTATCTGCAGGCCCTGCGGGAGGGGCTCCTGGAAATCTTTGTTCAGGCAGGGGGGGCGGTAAGCACGCCCACCTGCGGCCCGTGTCTCGGCGGCCACATGGGGGTCTTGGCGGCGGGCGAAGTAGCTATTGCTACTACCAACCGTAACTTCGTGGGGAGGATGGGCCACCCCACGAGCCAGGTCTATCTCTCCAACCCGGCTGTGGCAGCTGCCAGCGCGATCAAGGGGAAGATCACCCACCCGGAGGAAGTGGCAGATAAAAATTAAACAGCCCCGCTGCAGAGCTGCGGGGCTTTAGGGTTCTAGCGAAAAATAAAGATAAACGCTTTTACTTGAACCCTCTGTCGCATGCCGACACATCCCGCTTCAATAAATCTACATTGCGGGGTGGGATTGAACCCAGGAACCCTCGAACCCTTTAAGATGGGACCTAAATATTCAAAACGCAGTAAATTCAATCACGGTAGGTAGATAGAGCTAATAGGTATGGACACCGTTTCTCTGCTCATTCAGATACCGCCTGAGGAGATAGCCTTTCTCAGCTTCATCCTGGAGTCGTATGAAGGGGTGGCAATTGCCAGGACTGTCGATCCAAACGAGGGCCTGGTTGAATTGATGGTCTCCCCGGACTATCAGGAGGATATGAGAGAGATATTGAAAGACCTCAGCCGGCAGTTCCCGATTAAAGAACGAACACCTGCTAAAGGCTAATACCCTGCAACCGCTGCGTTGCCTCCTCAAGCCTCGCCTCCGGCACGGTCAGGGCTAGGCGCACATACCCCTCACCTGCATCGCCGAAGCCGCTGCCGGGGGTAAGCACGACCCCTGCCTCATCGAGCACACGGGAGGCGAAGGAGACCGAACTATAGGTGGGGGGCACCTTTACCCAGAGATAGAAGGTCGCCTTGGGAGGGGTCACCGCGAGCCCCACAGCACGGAGCCCCCGAACCATGCAATCGCGCCGCCTTTGATAGACTGCACGCATCCCTTCCACGTCGGATTGATCCCCTTCTAAGGCCTCTATCCCGGCCCACTGAACAGCCTGAAAGACCCCCGAATCGATATTCGTCTTGGCCTTGCCCAGCCCGGCCAGGATCTCCCTATTCCCCACCGCAAAGCCCAGACGCCAGCCGGTCATATTATAGGTCTTGGACAGGGAGTGGAACTCGATCCCTACCTCCCGGGCACCATCCACCTCTAAAAAACTGGGGGGTGTATAACCATCGAAGCTGATCTCACTGTAGGCTGCATCGTGACAGACGATGAGACAATGGCGTCGAGCGAACTCCACTGCCTCCGAAAAAAAATCCTTGTCCGCCACAGCCGCCGTCGGGTTGTTGGGGTAGTTGATAAAGAGCAAGGTGGCGGCATCCGCCACCTCCGCAGGGATCTGCCCGAAATCGGGCAAAAAGCCCTGCCCCT
>MGQS01000040.1:0-3529 GCA_001797905.1 Deltaproteobacteria bacterium RBG_16_54_11
CGCCGTCTTTGCGGTGGGGGCGGGAGAGGAAATAGTAATGATTGATTTTCCATTTTAACTATATGGATACCTCGCAGAAAGGAGTTGATCAAACCGCTCCAGCTCCCTTTCATTGAGCGTATCCAATTGCCCGGCGAGATCTTCATCGCCGGTAAGTTGCGACAGGGCCTCGGTGAGGACCGCCCTCTCCGCCGGCTTGAGGCCGATCCCCTGCCCTTCTGCCGACCCATTGCCGCCGTTCAGACTGATTCCCCGGCCAAGGAGACCTTCATCCTCCCCAGCCAGGGGGTCGACGGAAAAGGGCTGGGCCACCTCAACAAGTGCCTCCTGGGCATCCCAAGCAGTCCACTGCCCTCGGCCAGGCCCTAAGCCCCCCTTGATGGCGATCACCGCCACGATGATGGCCGCAGCCATCCCGGCCGCAGGCAGCAGGACCCGCCATCCGGGCAAGAGCAGGGGCGTTTTTTTCTCGGCGGGGATTAACCGCTTTCTCCTTACTTCTCTCATCACCCGTGTGGTGAACCCTTGCCAAAACGCCTCCCCTTTTTGAGGAAGCGTCTGCAAAGCTAGATCATCCCAGACATCCCGGAGCGCAACCAACTCCGCCCTACACGCCGGGCACTTTTCGAGGTGCTGCTCGACCCGTTCCCTCTTCTTAAGGGAGAGCTCATCGCCGAGAAAGTCCGGCAACAATCGTTGTACCCTATGGCATCTCATCTCTTCCCTCCTGAAGCATCGCCTTCAGTTTTGTACAGGCATGGTGAAAATTGGCCTTGACCGTCCCCACGGAACATCCCATGACCTTCGCGATCTCCCGGTACTTCATCCCCTCGTGCACCTTCAGCGTCATGGTGAGCCGCTGTTTTTCAGGGAGTTTTTCCCAGGCCAGTGCCAGGAGCCTCCGGCCTTCATGCTCGATAACCTCCCGCAGGGGGTTGGCAGTGGAAGGGGGGTCCATCTCCCCCAGGCTCTCCGTCTTTTTCTTCCCCTGGTCGCGAAGGTAATTCTTGCAAAGGTTCATAGCAATCCGATAGAGCCACGTCTTAAAACTCGATCTCCGGCGAAAGCCCTGCAGGCCCTGAAACGCCTTGAGAAATGCCGTTTGGGCCAGGTCAGCCGCCGCCCCCTCTTCCTGAACAAAGCGCAGGGCGAGATAATAGATCGGCTTTTCATATCTCCTGACCAGGTCCTCAAAGGCCCCCTCGTCGCCAGCCCGAGCCCTCTCTACTAAGCGATCTTCGCCTTCCATGGTTGGCTCTGTCATATTAGACACCGGTACTATCAAAAGGTTTAACTACTACCATCAGCCATAGGGGTTTAAAGGTTCGAGTGAAAAGCATTCAAACATCTTTCTAGAACCCCTGACCCCTCGACCCCTGCCGCTTGCGGCATCCCGCTACCATAAATTCACATTGCGGGGTGGGATCGAATCCTTTGGGGACAAAGATCGACCTAAGGTCTTAGCCTAAAAGCGCGGGGTCCCTCCCACAAGGGGACATGAAATAATGCTACCACACTGATGGACTAAGGATCAGCACCTCTCTGTCTCATCGAGGTGGCCCGGAATACTATCAGGGGCATCCAAGGTTATCTGTTTTGGGTGTCCTACTGGAAGAGTGGGGACAAGACGTTTTCAAGCCATTTCAAGACCTGATCGGCGGCCTTCCTCGCCTCCCTGGCATCCGCTTCGGTAGGCATGTACCACCCATCAGGATAGCGAATTTCAACAGCATATGGCATGAGTATCGCAAGGGGATCACGCAGTTTCTCCGCCTCCTTATTCAGGGGGAGGATCTGTTCCAAAACAAGGAGTAGATCGTGGGTGAGAGGGGGTACGAGTCCGTTTCCTATCAAATATGCCTTGAGGAGCTTCTCAGCCGCTTGTTGGCAATGAAAGCAGACAGTGTCACACGGAATCTCTTTCGATGCGAGATTGTTGTCTGCGTTGAGCAGATCATTCCTGGCCTTGGCCAGCCACTGTCTTGCTATCTCCATCTCCTCGGACATACAGGGTCTTCCCTTCCCGCAATACGGTCGACACAAAAGAGACAGGGGATCTCTTCCCTTTCTCAATCTCTTGCGGAGTATATACGACCAGGTCCATGGCAAAGGGGTAGGGCCGCAGCAGTTTATAGAGCTCCCGACTGCGTTTGAACCTCGGCAAATCGCTCTCAGCGATAATCATGAAATCGACATCGCTATGCTCGTTTCCCTCACCCCGGGCATAGGAGCCGAACAGGATGACCTGCGAGGCATTGGCTGCGGTCCCCAAATGAGTTGCTACACGTCCTATATCATGTTCATCTACCATGAGGCAAATATACCATAGAAGTCGATGATATTCAATGTGGGATCTTTAACCCTGGGGTACGTCAAAGCCAGTCTTAGATGGCTGAATTCATTTTGAAAATGATCTTGATCCGCCCCCCCCTCAGTCCCCCCTTTTTCAAAGGAGCAAGATTGAATCCCGCCTTTGGCGGGACATGCCGGAATTTTGACGGAGCCGTGCTTCCCCGGCTTTTGATCTTGACATGTATATCGTTGTCATATACAATCTTCGTGGATGGAAATTGAATACGGTGATTTTATCGGTTTTCAATGGGACCGGGGCAATCTCGATAAGAACCTGGCCAAGCATAGGGTCGAGAACTGGGAGTGTGAGCAGATATTCTTTAACGCGCCCCTGATCGTTCTCGAAGATCCGAGTCACTCACGCACGGAAAAGCGATGGGCCGCATTCGGCCGAACCGATGCAGGTCGTCTCCTCGTCGTCATATTTACGAAGAGGGGCAAGCTCATCAGGGTCATTTCCGCACGGGATATGAACAAGAAGGAGAGGGAATTTTATGAAGAAAACGAATAACCGAATTCCGAAATTCAAAAACGAGGACGAAGAACGGGAGTTCTGGGCAACCCATTCCCCCCTGGACTATTTTGATCGGAAGAACGCCAAAAGGCCCGCATTCCCCAATCTGAAGCCATCGCTGAAATCGATCTCGATTCGCCTGCCCGAGGATATGCTGGAAGAGCTCAAAGTCCTCGCCAACAAGAGGGATGTTCCGTATCAGAGTCTGGCAAAGATGTACCTGGCGCGGCAGATTGCCCTGGAGCGCGAAAGGGTTAAAAGGGGCCGCTAGCAAGGGATTAAGAGGCATGACGCAAAGGGACGGGGAGATTACGATTGAAGTGAAATAAGCGCTTAACAAGCCGGATGCAGGCAAGGGCGCAAGTCAGTTAAGCGTTATGCCTCATCAAATGAACAATGGAGGTTGTAAAATGACTCATGCTATATTTAAACACACCTCATTCGCTGGAATTAAATTGAAAAACCGGATTATTCGTTCGGCAACACATGAAGGAATGGCCGATGAAAAAGGTTTTCCGACTGAAAGGTTGAAGAAGCTTTATATCCGTTTGGCAAAAGGCGATGTCGGAGCAATAATTACCGGTTATGCCGCCGTTCAGGCAGACGGGAAAAGCAGCTTGTTTGCTATGACGATGATCGATAACGATGATAGTATTCCGGCAT
>MGQS01000040.1:3625-4556 GCA_001797905.1 Deltaproteobacteria bacterium RBG_16_54_11
TGCCAACTGTTGCACCTTCGGCTCTGCGCGATGTCTTCTATGGTGAAGATATGCCGAAGGAACTATCCGAAGACGACATAGATAAAATTATCGACAATTTCGTTTCAGCTATTATCAGAACAAAACAAGCAGGTTTTGATGGAGCTCAGCTTCATTTAGCGCATGGCTATTTGCTATCCGAGTTTTTGTCCTCCTACTCAAACCGCCGCAAAGATCGATGGGGCGGTTCAACCGAAAATAGATACCGAATTATCGGCGATATTTTTAAAAGAGCCAAAGAACAGGTCGGCGCTTATCCGATTTTAGCAAAATTGAATGCTTACGACGGGCGTAAAAACGGAATGAGAATTGCAGAAGCAGTTCGCATAGCTCGAATGCTGGAAAAATCCGGTTGTGCGGCAATTGAAGTTTCCTGCGGTGTCGTTGAAGATGGTTTATTCACCATGCGTGGAGAAAAAATGCCCGCAGATGCGATCATGGAATATACGTTCAAGTACAAAAAACTTCCAGGACTTGTTAAGGCACTAGCAAAGCCGATTCTCAAGACATTTATGAAACAGCCGAAACCGCTGCTGAAATTTAATCTTGATGCGGCAATTCAAATAAAAAAGGCCGTAAATATCTCGGTGATAGTTGTCGGCGGGATACACAATATGGATGACATTAATTATATCATCCAGAACAGTACTATAGATTTTGTTTCAATGTGTCGTCCGTTTATTATCGAGCCGGACATTGTGAGCAAATTCAAAAAGGGAACGCAGACTAAATCGAAATGCATATTGTGCAACTATTGCGCAATAATCTCCGAGGCACAACCATTGAAGTGTCATTATGGGAAATTGCCAAAAAAATAAAGACATAACGGATCGGTGCAGCTGATATTTTTTCGCCGCGCTCAAAAATGCAGGCGAACGCAGGCGTTAGACGA
>MGQS01000040.1:4585-4867 GCA_001797905.1 Deltaproteobacteria bacterium RBG_16_54_11
CCACGTTCTTCAGGAGGCATAATGGATTTCACACAGATCGCTTACGAAAAGCGCGGTCCCGTGACCATAATCCGGTTCAATAGGCCGGAGGTGCTCAACTGCATCGGTCCGACAACACACCGGGAATTGATCCGGGCCTGGACGCAATTTCGCGACGATGACGGCGCGAAGGTTGCCGTCATTACCGGCACGGGCGAAAAGGCCTTCTGTGCAGGAGGCGATCTCAAGGCCGAGGAAGGATTAGTCCCCATGACGCCCGAGGAGATCGCCGCCCACAACCGG
>MGQS01000040.1:5038-5162 GCA_001797905.1 Deltaproteobacteria bacterium RBG_16_54_11
ATCGGCTTGGCAGACGGAGGCACCCAGCGGCTGCCCCGGATTATCGGAATGGGCCGCGCAATGGAGCTCATTATCACGGGCCGGGTGATCGATGCGCAAGAGGCCGAACGGATCGGCCTGGTTC
>MGQS01000041.1:0-4862 GCA_001797905.1 Deltaproteobacteria bacterium RBG_16_54_11
CAGGGTCATGGGCCGCGTGGGGGACCCCCACTCGTGCAGTCCGTGGTGGCTCAGCAACAGGTGCTTCATCAGCATGGCGAGCTCAGAGGGGAACCCCTCGATCCGGGCGATCTCCTTATCCACCATCTCCACCCCCATGACGATATGCCCCACCAGCCGCCCCTGGTCGGTATAGTCGAAGGAGCGCTCGTAGGAGAGCTCATAGACCTTGCCGATGTCGTGCAGTGTCCCGCCTGCCAGCAAGAGGTCATGGTTTATCCCCTGGTAGTACCCCTTGATCTTCTGGATGAGATTAACCACGGAGAGGGTGTGCTCGAGCAGCCCCCCGAGAAAGCTGTGGTGGAGCCGCTTGGCCCCCGGGGCCCGCTTGAACAGGGGGGTAAACTCCTCGTTCTCCAAAAAGGCCATGACCAGTCTTTTGAGATAATCATTCTCGATGCCCTGGCTTATCTCGATGAGCTCGGCCAGCATCTCCTCAGGGTCCCTGAGAGATGAGGGAAGGAATTCATCCAGGGAGACCTCTGCATCCGCCACCTTTTTGATGGACTTGATGTTCAGCTGGACCCTGTCCTGATACGAGGTGGCCTGGGCCTTGATCCGGATAAAGTCGTCCCGGTCAAAGAGATCGGCAAACTGCTCGACCCCGTCCCAGACCCTCCCCTCGATCTCACCGGTGCGGTCCGCAAGCCTCACCCGGAGATAGGGGGCCCCGCTTCGTGAGACAGGCGTCGCCTTCTCCTTGACCCAGAAGATCCCCTCAACGATATCGTTCTCGCGTATCTCTTTAATAAAGGTGCGCTCCATTATCCATTACCCCCCTCCTTCAGCTTTTGAAGTGATCGTGCCCCCTCTGTGCGATTGGATATTCTTTGTCACCCTCCCCGTAGATTGTCACCCCCTGAGCAACAGCAACGACCTCCCCTATCGCGGTGATGGGGATGCCCAGCTCCCGGGCCAGCTTGCCCACGGCCTGCTCTTTTTCCGGCGCAGAGGTGAAGAGGAGCTCGTAGTCCTCCCCGCCTGTGAGGGCGAGCGCATAGGGATCAGGGCTGTACGCCTTAACCTCTTTACGGTATTCCTCGGAGATGGGCAGGCGTGAGAGCCGGACCTCGGCCCCTACTTGGCTTGCCTCCGCGATGTGCCCCAGATCAGCCACCAGGCCGTCGCTGATATCGATCATGGCCGTGGCCAAGCCTTGACGAGCGATCGCTTGCCCCTCTTTGACCCTGGGTACAGGTGTGAGATGCTGTTGAACCAATCCCCCCTCTTTTTTCCCTTTTTTTAACTGTTGTAAACCCAGGGCAGCATCCCCCACTGTCCCGGTAACGAAGATCAAATCACCTTTTTTTGCCCCGGCGCGATAGACGATCTTACCCTCCTCTGCCTCACCCATGAGGGTGATGGAGATCAAAAGACGATCCCCCTGGGAGGTATCCCCGCCCACCAGCGCTACCTTGAACTCCTGCGCCTGCTCCAGCATCCCCTTATACAGTGATTGAACGAACGCCAGCTCCGCATCAGGCGCAATAGCCAGGGATACCAGCATGGCCCGCGGTATCCCCCCGCAGGCCGCGATGTCGCTGAGGTTGACGGCTGCGGCCTTCCGGCCCAGGCGATAGGGGTCAGTATATTCTAATTTAAAGTGCACCCCTTCCAGCAGGAGATCCGTCGTGGCAAGGGAGACCATGCCGGGGCATGGCCTGAGCACCGCTGCGTCGTCGCCGATCCCCTTGATCACCCCCTCACCCTGTGCAGCCATCTCCTTGACGGCCGCAATCAGGGCGAATTCACCGATCTCTGCGAGCTTCATCCCTTCTTTTTTTTGAGGCCGAGATGGCGGGCAATGGCCTCGGCAGAGGCCTCCATGGCTATGGGCCTGTTCCTTAGCTCCTCCCGCGGCTTGATATCGTACCCCGCAGGAAAGGAGTCCTCAAAGTACATCTGCTGGAACCCCGCGAACTTGAGCTGGTGGGCGGTGGAATCCACCACCACCTGCCGGCCGGCCTTTACCAGGCCCATCTCCACCCCCTTTTTCAACCCTACGATTGATTCTCCCCCCTGGGTGCAGACCACGTGGCCGTGGCGGTTGGCGATGAGCATCCCCTCGATGATCTCCTGCTCCGTCACCTGGACGGCGGCAAACCGGTCGTGGAAGTGCTCCTCGACGAGCCGCGAGACCTTGGGGAAGGAGACCGGGTTTCCGATCATGGCCGCCTGGGCCACGCTGGGACGGACTTGGACCGGCCGGTACTCCCCGCGCTCGCGCCAGAGGACCACGGGATTCGCATGCGCGCTCTGCACCCCGATGATCAAGGGAAGCTCCTCGACGATCCCGAGACGGTAGAGGTCGAGGAACCCCTCCATCACGGCGGTGACATTGCCGGCATTGCCGATGGGGACCACCACCACGAGGTTTCGGGTCTCGAAGTCGAGCTGCTGGGCTACCTCATACGAGTAGGATTTTTGCCCCTGGATGCGGATGGGGTTCTTGGAGTTGAGCAGGCACACCTCGTACTCCTCGGCCAGCTGCTCCACGATGCGCATGCAGTCGTCGAACACGCCCGGGACCTCGATCACCACGGATCCGCTACCCAAGGGCTGGGAGAGCTGGGCCGGGGTGACCTTGCCCTGGGGCAGGAGGACCACCGAGCGCACCACTGCGTGGGGGAGATAGCTAAGGTACAGGGCGGCGGCGGCCGAGGTGTCTCCGGTGGAGGCGCAGATGCCCAGCAGCTCCTTGATCCCCTTGACCTTGATCATATAGTTGATGAAGCTGATGGCGCTCGCCATGCCCCGGTCTTTGAAGCTGGCCGAGGGGTTGAGGCCATCGTATTTTATGGAGAAATCCACCCCGGCCCAGCGGCTCAGCTCCGCATTGGCCCGGATCAGCGGGGTATGCCCCTCACCCAAGTTGATCACGGCATCGAGGGGGATAATGGGGAAGATGAGCTCGTGGAAGAGGAAGATCCCCTTCAGGCCGTCGACGTTGAGCATCCTGCGGTAGTCGAAGATCCTTTGCCATTGGGGCCCTGGGATCTCCCGCAGGGCATCGAAGGTGAGATCGACGATCCGCAAGAGCCCTTCGCAGCTCGGACAGGTGTAGAGGAAGCGATCGAGCGGATAGTGTGCCTCGCACCCGATGCACTCATAGGCCATCCGAGCATCGGTATGGAAAGGGAAGAGATGATCCTTGATATCATCCGGGAACTGATCGATCTTCATCAGGCCTCCTCATCAGGGTGGTGATGCTTTGCTCCAACAGTTCAAGGAATCTGGCGCAATCATCAGCCGACAGAGGCTTGGGCCCGTGCGTCCGCCCGCCGCCGCGCCTGATCCTCTGCGCAGACCAGCGCTGGGCAAGCTGTCTCTCGATGGAGTCTTCGCGAAACTCGTATCCCCGGGGGGAGAGGACCACCGCCCCCTTGGGAAGCACCAGGGAGGCGAGCCCCACATCCTGGGTGATGACCAGATCGCCCTCCTGCACGCGGTTTACGATGGCGAAGTCTGCGGCGTCCCTCCCGTCATCGACCATCACCCGCTCCACCCCCTTCCCCAACGGAAGAACATGGCTGTAGTCGGCAACCACGACCACCGTTACCCCATGCCACCGTGCCCGCTCTATCACCAGGTCACGCCAGGGGGCGCCATCGGCATCGAGATAGATCTTCACAAAAAAAGTATAGCACAACCCCTCGCAGCAAGACCAGGGATATTTCGGAGGCTCAAACCGATAAATAATAGAATTGATTAGCCGGCACCATGGTGAATAGGGCCGATGCCCAGGGAGCCATCAGCCCCCCGGACCAGAACGGAAAAAATCTTTTTGTTTCTTCTTTTTTCGCTTGCCACCCCCTACCTTTTGTGCTATATGTTTTTCACTAATTCTTAGAGAAAAGGGGGTGCAAAGAAGATATCATCGGTAATGGGTTGAAGAAGTTGCTGTGTCGTACGGTAAGGGGGTTGCAATATTTAATTCAAGTATAATTTAAGGAGGGGGTGTAATGACGAAATCAGAACTGATCGACAAGGTCGCCAAAGAGGCCAAGATACCTCGGGCAGCAGCCGAGAGGGCCATTAATTCCTTCACCGACACCATCTGCGAGGCCCTGAAGACAGGGGACAAGATCACCCTGACGGGCTTTGGAACATTTCAAGTGTCAAATCGATCGGCCAGGAAGGGGAGAAATCCCCGCACCGGCGCGGAGATCGATATCCCCGCCGTCAAGGTACCCAAGTTTAAGTGTGGGAAAAGTTTTAAGGATTCGGTGCAATAAGATCATACGTTCGATTTGTGTGGGGGGGGCAGGATAGGAAAGAGATCGGCCCTTTGCCGGGAGAGAAAATCCCTGAGACAAAGGGTGAAGTTGGCGATTGCATCTCTCTTGCTGTTGACGATATAGATACGATGGTTGATGTGAAAGAGTTCATCAACTAATCGATCTATGGGAAATTTATTACTGCTGCTTGCGCCGAATCGTTTATATAATTCCTCTTCGAGCATAAGGACGATTTTATCTTTCATGCGTAGCTGGGTGTCATTGAAGAGGAAGGCGATATCGGGCAAGAGATCGGTTATCCTGGCAAGAAACGATCCTATCTCGCCCCTCTCTATCCCCCGCGGGGGAGAAGATTTTGTCTCCACATATACCATCCGCTCCTCCCAGAGAGTAATGACATCGTAATCCCCGCCACTCGGTGCCTCCTTGAACCGAACCCCGTACATGGCCGGAGAGGCAAATTCCCTCTGAAACATCTGGGCGATGAACCACTCGAGGGTGGGTCCAAAGCTGTAGAGCGATTGCTTCAACAGACGGAAGGTCCCCTCCCCCATGGCCTCTGCGAGCTTGAGTTCGCACAGGGAG
>MGQS01000041.1:4878-7296 GCA_001797905.1 Deltaproteobacteria bacterium RBG_16_54_11
TCGAGGGAACAATATCTCGCAAGTTCCTCTGCCCGGAAAGATCCCTTTTTGCCGATTACATCCCGCAGGAAGAGCCGGAAGGAGTAGTGCCTCAGCAGTTCATAAAGGGAGGTCCGCTCTTCCGAAGAGGCCTCAGACGAGAAGATGAGCTCATCGACGGGGTCTTGGCAAAAAATCTGCATCCCCCGGGCCTTGATGACCCGTTTGATCCCGCCCCTGCTGTCGAGCATCTCCTGCTCGAGTCGCGCTATGCCCTGCCGGAGCTCTTGCACCTCCTCCTTCAATCCAGACAATTCTTTCCATAGCTCTGTGAGATCCATCAAAAGCCCCTGTGCAGTCCCTCGCCCTTGGCGATCTCTATTGCCTCACGATACTCCAGTGAGGAGATGCGGCGATCTATCTCCTGATATTCTCCTGCCCGGTAGAGCGGACGGTACTGATCCATGATGTTCACATAGGAGTTTGCCGACAATTGCCGGGCGATAAAAGACATGATCTCTTTGGTGCCCGCCACCCCATGGGGCATCACCAGGTGGCGGATGAGAAGCCCTTGGTAGGCAATCCCCTGCTCATCAAGCATCAGGTCCCCGACCTGTCGGTGCATCTCCAGGAGGACCTCCTGTAAGACCTGAGGATAATCAGGGGCGTTACAATAGCTGGCAGCCTCCCCCTCACGGGAGAACTTGGCGTCGGGCATGTAGATGTCGATGATCCCATCAAGGAGTTTGATCACCTCTACGGACTCATAACCGCCGCAGTTGTAGACCAGGGGGACCTTGAGCCCCAACTCGACGGCCTTTGGCAGGGCTGCCACGATCTGGGGGACATAATGGGTGGGGGTGACAAAATTGATGTTGTGGCAGCCCCTGCGTTGGAGGCCGATCATATGCTGAGCCAGCTCTGAGCTTGATATGCGCGTCCCCTCCCCCAGATGGCTGATATCGTAGTTCTGGCAAAAGACACATCTCAGGTTGCAGCGGGTCAGAAAGATGGTGCCTGAGCCGTGCGACCCCACGAGGGGGGGCTCTTCTCCGAAATGGGGAAAGGCGCTGGAGATCATGGCATCCGCCCCTGCCTGACAGTACCCCTTCTCACCTGCGAAGCGGTTCACCTTACACGCACGAGGGCAGAGACAACAATCCGTGAGGATCTCCCCCAGTATCTCGATTCTCCGCTGCAATTCCCTTTTTTCATACAACGCTATGTAAGCCGGCTGACGCATCTCTCTTAAAAAGATATCGGATCGCGCGATCAAAGTAAAGCAGTTTGCAAGGGAGTAGGGAACAGTCAGCATGCACCGATCCTTAACCATTCCCTTGTCAGGGAGGAATATCCTTGCTCCTTGTGGGAACGCGATACTAGTTTAGATCTTCGCGCGCTAACCCGGGCAGATAATCGAGGATACCGTCTCGACGGCCCGGAATTCATGGGCGGGGAAACGAATGAAAGTTTTTACCCTTTTGATTGGCCTCAGCGTTGCGGTGACTCCGACTTAATCAGAAGGTAGTAACGTTGTTGCAGCCCCAAAATGAGGCGGCGCAGATCACCGACGGTTCTTATGCGCAACAAGGAACGGGTCTTGAATTGCCTCCTTTGATAGGAATATCCGCATTCTTGAACAGTGTACCCATCAGGATTGTATGTTTTTTTAAATGTCTCCGAAACGACGATAAATTTGAATTGTTTCAGCTTATCAGGCATCATATCTGATTCTAGCACATAAACCGTAATTTGCCCCCCTGATAACACATTTATCTGCGGGAGATACCGAACGGAGAGATCAACCGCGGCGATTTCTATCGGACCTTTTACATGTTCGCGCATTGTGCGAACCACGTGAGTTGCGTGCGAACTATAAATAACTCTACTGACGAAGTTTTCGGTAATTGAGAAGAGCAGGATTATGCACAATGAAACCGTCACCAGACCATAGATGCCCCTCCTGCGAAATACCGTGGCATACAATACCGCAGCCACAAGCACAGTGAGTATCCCCCCTGCTATAAGCAGCGCATCAATGAACATGCCGGCCACGGCCAAGGCCAGACCGAATAAAAGACAAACCGTCAGGGTAATCCGTTCTATATGTCGAAGAACGGAAGAAGACAGCCCCTTGCCATAACTTGCGAGTGGTACCAACAGTGCCGCGTAGAGAGCCGATACCAGGGGATATGCGGGAAGTAGAAACCGAGCGCGGTCAATATTCCCGAACAAGAATATGAGACAAAGACTTATGTACCATCCGAGTATGAAGATGCATCCCTCCCTGTGCTCGCTAAAGAAATGAGAGATCATATCTTTATCACGGCGGGCAACCAGCAGGAGTATGAATATAAAAGACCACGGTAGAAAGTCCCGTACTATTGCAAACGAATAGGTGAACATATTTTCAACGATATACCATTTAGATCCTGAGAA
>MGQS01000041.1:7347-12705 GCA_001797905.1 Deltaproteobacteria bacterium RBG_16_54_11
TAAGCGACGGCATACCACGACAAGGCAATAAAAACAGCGATACCTATACTCTTTACGTCAATAAGGTCTCTCGGCCTCGCCCCGGCTCCCTTGCGGAGGAAACAAAAAGAAAATGAGAAGATCACCGGCAAAACCCCCCATCCGCCCTTGGTGGCTGCAGCCAATCCCGCTCCTACATAGGCAAAGATATAAGTAGCTGTCCTTCTATCCCGTTTAAAAATGAGGCGAGCGAAACCGTAAAGGCTCACAGATATAAAGAGACAGAGAAAGGCATCGGGAGTAGAGCGAACAGAGACATGGAACAGGGTGAGATTAGAGGCGATAATCGCGGCAGCAATGACGGCCCCTTCTGCGCGCCGAAAAAATAGGAAGTAAAGCTTGTACGTGAGCCAAATAACGAGGCATCCGGCGATGAGAAATGGAATCCGGGAGGAAAAAAGATTGATCCCAAAAATTTTATAGCTGGCTGCCAACACCCAGTAAATGAATATGGGCTTTCTGAGTCGCGGAGTTCCGTCGTAATAATAAGGGGTCAAGTAATCCCCCGTCTGCACCATGCGAATAGCGGCATCGGTATAGAAACTCTCATCTCCTCGATACCTGGCAGTACTGGACAGAAGGGGGGCAAAGGCAAGAAAGAATATTATAATCAAGATCGCAACGCCTTGGGCGCGAACCATATTGCAACCGCTGATGTTTTGTACCTTTCTCGCCTGAAGTTCAACGTCATGTACTTTCATACTGAAACCTGCTGCATTGCCTAAAGTTTTTAACCCTTTCCGACTCTTCTGCTTTCTCATCTTTTATATTAAGGCTAGTTTCTCCGTACTCTATGAATATGAAAAGGATGTCTCCTTTCATGGGTTCTTGTTATAATAATAAAAAAATGCCTTTGTGGGGCATAGGATTAGCTTTTTACCAATCAATCATTCAAAAATGTTTATAGTCGCATACTATATTGGAAACGGGGTAAGTCCCTAACTCATAACAAAGCCACAAAAAATCTTGATAGTGCTCTCCCCATGTTGATACCTAATCATAGTTTTTTCAGTGCGCTCTTCAGCGCCACAATGGCCACCTCCAGCTGGCTATCATCGGGCTCCTGGGTCGTTATCCGCTGAAGCAACAGGCCGGGAGCGGTTAGCCACCGGACATACCTGTTATCCCGTTTTTTTCCGGATAGCTTGAGCAGCTCAAATGAGATCCCGCCCAAGAGCGGCAGCAGGGAAAAATGGGTTATGAACCTCTGCAAAAGGGTGGGCCTATGGCCTAGCTGCATCTCAACGACGGTGTCGGCAATGGCAAACAAGAGGATAGCGAGGATAACCACAATCAGTAAAAAGCTGGTCCCGCACCGTGGATGATGGGTGCTATGCCGGCGCACTGTTGCAACGGTGAGCTCTTCCCCCGCTTCAAAGGCATAGATGCTCTTGTGTTCTGCGCCATGATATTCGAGGATCCTTTTGATCTCTTTCCACCGGCTGATGGCCCACAGATAGGCCAAGAAAAAGCTCACCCGTATGAAGCCGGCTACCACATTAAATGAGAGGGCGCCCTTGGACAGCCCGATGATCTCGGTAAGGAACAAAGGCAGGGCGAAGAAGACGCAGAGGGCCATGCCGAGGGCAAGGACCAAGGTTCCCGCAAGGATGAGCCCATCCTTGATCCTCTCGCCGCGCGTCCGTTGCCAATCAGCGCCCTTCTCGGCCCTCTGTGATTCCTCGAGAGCTATATCGGCGGAAAAATTCAGCGCCTTGAGGCCGATAATGAGCATCTCAAAGAACGACAAGGCGCCGCGAAAAACGGGAATATTCAAAAGCTTGTGCCGCTTCGACAAAGGGATATAGGGGTCGTTCTTGGTGAGGATCTCCCTGTCAGGCTTGCGGACGGCAGTCGCTATCCTGCGCGGCGAGCGCATCATCACGCCCTCTATGACGGCCTGCCCTCCCACGGACTGATCATCGGATACTAACGCCCTTTTCTTCGAGCAAACATCCCGGACACCCTTCCCTCTTCCCGCATTTCTACAGGCGTGATTCCCCAGGGGAAAGACACAGGGACCATTGATCAAGTTCCGCAGCAGGAAACAGTGCATTCCAGACAGATATTTCCTCATGCTCTCGAACGTCATCGGAAATTCACTCCTTGTCTGCTTATTCGCCCTCAGCACCCCGCACCTTCAACCGGCATCTGCCTGTCTGATGCACTATGAGATGCTTAAATCGTCATGGTAAATGCAGAATATATACTGCAAACGAGCTGTGGTCAAGGGAAGTTCATCCAGCCTGCCAGGGGGTAGCAAACAGCCTCCCGGGAACTCCCCTTGGTTGCGGCACCTGTACGACGGGGAGGATCTCAGATTAAACCTTTTCTTCATCATAGTGTCTATAGGTAATAAATATCTCGCGATCGGAGGTAAACGACCATGTTAACTGCCCCCGCCAAAACAGTCTTTCTCGTTTTTATCCTTTTCTCCCTCGTTTCCTGTACCACCGTGGTCCATACCAGCCCTCCACGCGCAAGACCCCACCATACGGTGTGGGTCAATGGCCATTGGGGACCCCATGGTCATTGGGTGCCAGGCCATTGGGCGATCAGATAAGCCCTCTCACCCCTGGGGACCTGTCTTGCGCAGGTCCCCTTTTTTGCGTGAGCTGCTCGAGGCTATTGTCCCCCTTCTTGCCAAGGTAATCCTTCTATATCACACCCTTATCAAAGCAATACATTGGCTAAACCGAAGCCGAAGGTGGCCCTTTGGCCAGTGACCCTTTGGTCAGAGCCGCCTTTGACCAAAGGGTCACCTCCGGCGGCATGACGGAGCGTCACCCACTGACCAAAGGGTCACCTCCGGGAATTATAAAAATCCCCCTGCGTCCCCCTTTGCTAAAGGGGGAAGAGTTCCTCCCTTTTTGTAAAGGGAGGTGGGGAGGGATTTGGGTGGTCTATTTTTTAAACAATCTCATGGCAAGCAGATGGATCGTCCCTTGCCTCTGCGCATACGGGCTCAAAAACGATGATGATAATTCCTTGACATCCTGTACATTTTATAATATCTATAAGGACGAACCCGGCAAGGAGGGCCGTGAAGCGGTTTTCCTATGAAGGGGATTGTATCTATCAAGATATCGTGTTATTTTTTAGGCGGTGGGAAATAATTTGCAGGTAAAAGGGGCGTTCCCATGATCGTTCTATGTGATAGATGTAAGACACAGTATAATCTCAATGATGCCAAGGTAAAGCCCGGGGAGACCAAGGTTAGATGTTCGCGATGTCAACACGTCTTCACCGTGCCTCACCCCCTTACCCTGAATGAGGAAGAGATATTCGGCAAAACGGAAGAAAAAGCCGAAGATGCGTTTTTGAAGGAGTGGGCGAAGGAATTCCCCGCTCAACCGCCTCAAAAACGAACGCCGCCCGCGCCTGATAAGGGGCCGCCACCCAGGGCCTTTGTCCCCCCTACTGCGGACGAAGCCCTGTTTGTCGAAGAACTTCCTTCGGAGGAGCCACCGAGTCCAGCGGAAGAGGTGCTCCCCTTCAAGATCAGACCTCTAGCCGGGGCACCGGTGAGGAGGAGTCATAAGAAGGTATCTACAACCTTTCTTCTCGGCATGTTCTTGCTCGCGACAGTCGCCGGCGCCTTATATTACTGGAGCAAAATGGGACATTCCATCCCCGCATTTGAATACGTCTATGAAAAAATCTACGGCTTTATGGAAGGGAAAAAGGAGCAGAAGCTCTTTCTGCTCTATCTCAAGGGTTCTGAGCACACCTTGGAGGGTGGAAAGGTCTTTGTTGTTCAGGGGAAGGTAGCAAACCGTTCCGGGGAGACCAAAAAACTCGTGAAGTTGAAGGGCTCGCTCTACGATAAAGCCGGGAAGGCGGTTGCCACGAGCAGCGGGTTCTGCGGCATCACCGTCACCGATGAGGAGATCGATAAATCCGCCTATGACGCCCTCAAGGCATCCTTCGGTTTCATAGCCGTGGGACAAGCGAAACCCGTCCCCTCCCAGCAGAGTCTCCCCTTTACCATCATCTTTTTCTCCCCCCCTGAGGGGGCCTCCCAGTACCAGGTGGAGATAGCCGAAGCCGCAGAATCTGAGTAGGGTAAGGGATAACGTTCTCGGATGGATGCCAAGAATAAAGGTCCCGAGACGGAATAAAGTCGTCACGGGACCATCGTTATAACCCTTTTAATCTGAGGATCTTTTATCCGCGGCTGGAGTAGAAGGCCCCCCTGCCCGGAAAACTCCCCTGCTCGCCAAGCTCCTCCTCTATCCTGAGTAGCTGATTGTATTTGGCCACCCGATCGGTGCGGGAAGCCGATCCTGTCTTGATCTGTCCCACGTTGGTCGCCACCGCGACATCGGCGATGGTGGTATCCTCTGTTTCACCTGATCGATGGGAGATCACTGCCGTATAACCGGCCTTTTTCGCCATCTCGACGGCCGCAAGGGTCTCGGTAAGGGTCCCTATTTGATTGAGCTTGATGAGGATGGAATTGGCCGCTCCCTCCTTAATCCCTTTTGCCAAGCGTTCTCTGTTGGTTACAAAGAGGTCATCCCCCACGAGCTGGACCTTCTTCCCGAGCCTGGCGGTCAGCTCCCGCCACCCCTCCCAATCGTCCTCAGCCAGACCATCCTCTATGGAGAGGATGGGATATCGGCTCACCAGGTCCTCGTAAAATACCACCATCTCCGAGGCCTTCCTCTCTTTCTTCTGCTCAGCTTGCAAGATATATTTTCCCCCGTGGTAGAACTCACTGGCCGCGGGATCCAAGGCAATAGCCACCTCTGCTCCGGGGGTATAGCCCGCCTGTTTGATGGCCTCCATGATTACCACCAGCGCCTCCTCGTTGGATCTGAGATCCGGGGCAAACCCCCCTTCATCTCCCACGGCGGTGTTGTACCCCTTGCCTTTTAAGATGGCCTTGAGGTGGTGAAAGACCTCCGTCCCCATCCTGAGGGCCTCGCGAAAGGAGGGCGCACCCACAGGCACAACCATGAATTCCTGCAGGTCTACATTGTTGTCGGCATGTTTGCCGCCGTTGAGGATGTTCATCATCGGGACCGGGAGCTGGTGGGCGTAAACCCCTCCCAGATAACGATAAAGGGGAAGGGAGAGATAAGCGGCAGCTGCCTTGGCACAGGCCAACGACACCCCTAAGATCGCATTGGCCCCGAGGCAGGATTTATTGGGGGTGCCGTCCAAATCGATGAGGATCTGATCGATGCCCATCTGATCCAGGGCGTCCATGCCGGTAAGCTCCGGGCCGATCCGTTCGTTTACATTGACAACCGCCTTCTGGACACCCTTTCCCAAATACCGTGCCTTATCCCCATCTCTCAGCTCCACTGCCTC
>MGQS01000041.1:12865-19740 GCA_001797905.1 Deltaproteobacteria bacterium RBG_16_54_11
CTTCCCGTTGAGGTATTTGGTTCCGATGTAGATATATTGAAGTCCTGACATACAGGTCAAGGCGGCAGTGGCCCATATGATATAGGGCAAAAAACTCTTGAAAAAAAGTGATTGAGGCGCAAGAAGAGCCCACGCTATTGTCACGATCTGGAAAAAGGTGGTGGTCTTGCTGATAAAGAGAGGCTTGACCTCAAATCTATGGGAGATAACGCGTAAGATGAGGATGCCGAGCGCGATGATGACATCCCTGGCGATAACGATCACCGTCAGCCAACCGGGGATGATCCCTAATATAGCCAAAACGACGTAGGCGGTGCTGAGCAATAATTTATCGGCGATGGGATCGAGATATGCACCTGCGGTGGTCTTCTGGCGGTAGACGCGCGCAATCAATCCATCGAGACCATCGGTAATCCCTGCGCCTACGAAGATGAGCAGCGCAACAAAGAGGCGGTCGTAGAGCAGACAGATGACGAAGACCGGAATCGAAAGGATACGCACTATGGTAAGGGCATTGGGTATATTCATCTTTTTCTAGACCGCTGCTTCGATCTCATCGCCGCCGCGAAAGAGATCCTTAAAGGTCGTAAACTCGGAGATAAAGGAGAGATCCACCTTGCCCGTCGGACCATTCCTCTGCTTCCCGATGATGACCTCTGCCGTTCCCTTATGATCAGAATCGGGGTTATAGACCTCATCACGATAAATGAAGATAATGACGTCGGCATCCTGCTCAATAGCCCCGGATTCCCGCAAATCGGAGAGTTGAGGCCTTCTCCCCGGTCTGTCCTCGGCCTTCCGGCTCAATTGAGATATGGCGATCACGGGGATATTCAGTTCTTTGGCCAAGGCCTTTAAGGAGCGGGATATCTCTGAGATCTCCTGTTCCCTCCTCTCCACGCCGCTTCTGCCTCTCATCAATTGGAGATAGTCGACGATGACCAGGCCCAGGCCGCGATCGGCCTTTAACCTCCTCGCCTTGGCCCTCAGCTCTAAAACGGAGATGGCAGCGCTATCATCGATGAATATCGGAGCATCGGACAGCGCTCCAGCAGCCATGGTCAGCTTGGGCCAATCGCTTTCGCTCAAAAATCCGCTGCGCAGTCGGGCGCTATCCACCCTCGCCTCGGAACACAACATGCGGATGGCCAACTGCTCCTTGGACATCTCCAGGGAGAATATCGCCGTGGAAACCTTCGCATTGATGGCAGCCTGCTGGGCGATGTTCAGACACAAGGCGGTCTTCCCCATGCTCGGCCTGCCGGCTACGATGATGAGGTCGGCATTTTGAAAGCCCGCAGTCTTCCTGTCCAGATCCTTAAAGCCAGACGGGACGCCGGTGATCAGCTCTTTCTTCTCATAGAGTCGTTCAATGACCTTGAAGCTTTCTTTGACGATATCTTTAATGGGATAAAAGGCAGGCCTTACCTGATTTTCTGATATGCGAAAGATGGCCTGTTCCGCCTCATCGAGAAAGTCCTCAAGATCCTTACGTTCCTGGTAACTTTGGGTGACGATATCCGTAGCCGTGCTGATCAGCTTCCTGAGGATGGACTTCTCCTTAACGATCTTGGCGTAGTAAGCGATATTGGCAGCCGTAGGGACGGATTCCACCAAGCCGGCGAGATAAGAAGCCCCTCCTATCTCCTCCAGCTCCTTTTTCTTTTTCAATTCATTGGTAAGGGTTATCAAGTCGAGGGGTTCATTCTTCTCGGAAAGGGCGATCATACAATTGAAGATCTTCTGGTGGGCCTCCCGGTAGAAATCGCCGTCCTCTAAGAATTCCATGACGGTGTTGAGGGCGTCGTTTTCGATAAGGACACCGCCCAAGATCGATTGTTCGGCCTCAATGTTCTGTGGAGGGAGCTTGAAGGAGGCCGTATCTAATTCGGCCCTCATCTCCTTGGCCACTGGCTACTCCTTCTCTACCACCAAATTCAGTTGGGCCACTACCGTAGGGTGCAGTTTCAGAGAAACGGTATAGGCTCCTATATTCTTTATGGGTTCCTCGAGCGCGATCTTTTTACGATCCACGGCAACCCCCTGCGCACGCAAGGCCCCTTCAATATCCGCAGAGGTGACCGCCCCGAAGAGCTTACCCCCTTCCCCTGCTGGTTTGACAACGGTACAGGAGATCTCCGCAAGCTTCTGGGCCAGTTCCTGCGCCTCCTGCTCTGACTTCTCCTGCTTGTGCTCCGAGAGATGTCTTGCATGCTCCAGGGCCTGCAAACCTGCGGCCGTCGCGATCACCGCCTTCTTGCGAGGCAACAGATAATTTCTGGCATAACCATCGGATACCCGCACCCTATCCCCCATCTTACCCACAGAGGGAACATCCTCCATTAAGATGATTTCCATAACTCTCCTCCCAACTCCCAGTATCCCTCAAAACATGCGAGGGCGTGCGCTCACCATCGTGACCAAGATACCACATTCCTTTGGCATGGCTCAACCCGCCTCTGAAACATACCCGCCTTCCGGGAAGTTCAGGAAGCAATCATCCCGCATCACAGATGAAACATATGAAGGCCGACACTGCTTAAGAAACGTCCGAATGCCGCGAATCATCTTCACGGCGCCATATCCAAACGGACTATTTAGGTATAGCGGTAAACGGAAGCAGCGCTACATGCCGCGCCCTTTTTATCTCCCTGGTGAGTTCCCTCTGGTGTTTGGCGCAATTGCCCGAAATCCTCCGGGGGATGATCCTCCCCCTCTCGGTGATGAATGACCTCAATAAGCGATAATTCTTGTAGTCAATCCTCAGGGAACCATCGGTACAGAATCGACAGATCTTTTTCCTCGTATACTCCCGTCTATCCCTTCGTCGTGCGTCCGATTTATTCGCCGGTCTGCGCATCAAACCTCCTTTTTCATCTCAAATCTTTAACACCATGGGCGATGACTCCTATTTCCCGCCCCATCTTCCCTTCTGCTGTCTCCCAGCGGCGCTGAACCAGGCCGCCTTCGACGAGGACATTTCCCCCCGCTTTCCCCTTCTGTTGTGCCCACGATTGCGATTCTTCACCGACGAGCATAACCCGTATGGAGACATCTTCAAAAGGGAAGGATTCATCTTCCGGCCGTTCGGAGGGGAGGCTGAGGGTCAGAAAGATCACCGGTTTCCCTCGAGGGGTGTATCTGATTTCGGGGTCTTCCTGCAGTCTCCCTGCCAAGATGACGCGGTTCAGGTACAACACTACTGCTTCTCCTCTGTAACCGCCGATTCCTTTTGCCCGGCCGTCTCCTCCTTGGTTTTTTTCTCCGGCCCCGGCTCTCCCCCTTGTCCCGGTGCTTCTCTCTGCTGAGAAGCCTCGATATCCCCTTCTTCCCTTTTAACGGTGAGATAGCGGAGCACCTCTTCCATGAGGCGCAGGCTTCTCTCCATCTCGGCGACCACTGCAGCGTCTCCGTTCAGGTAAAGCAGGAGGTAGTAACCCTTCTTTTTCTTCTTGATCCCGCTGGCCAGGGCATTGAGCCCCCACTCAGCGACCTTGAGCACCTTGGCTCCGCGATCACCGAGGAATTGCTTGAGTTTCCCTACAAAACCATCGATCTGCTCTTTGGACATCTCAGGGTCCAAAACGAGCATCGTCTCGTATATACGCATTGCATCCTCCTTGTGGCCTCCACGGCCCTCAAACCCGAGGTTGAGGGCAAGGAGGGTTCTTTACTCGGATTTCATCAGGCCGGTAATGAAGTTTCTGCCCACCTTGACCTTTACCTTATCGGCGATCTCCACAGTCACCACGGTATCCGACAAGCTGACCACGGTCCCCTGGATGCCGCCGGTGGTAACGATCTTGTCACCCTTCTTCAGGTTCGCCAAGAGCTGCCGATGCTCCTTCTGCCGTTTCTGCTGTGGTCTGATCAGGATGAAGTAGAATACGGCAAAGAGCAATCCCATAAAGATGAAAAAAGTGTAAGGACTCTGTTGGCCTCCTTGTCCTTGACCAGGGGCCATGGCATACGCGATCTCACCTAGCATACTGTTTCACCTCCTTCGCTTCCTGTAGTATCTTCCCTCTGAGAGAAAAATGCACGCACGAACTGATCCATCGTATCCTCGGAGAGGGCCTGACGGATGCCCCTCACCAAAGAGTGATAGTAAAAGAGATTATGCACGGCATTGAGCCTGTACGCCAACAATTCCCGGGACAAAAAAAGATGCCTGAGGTAGGCCCGGGAGAAATTGCAACAGGTATAACAGCCGCAGGCCGGATCCGGGGGTGCAGCATCCGCTCTATAGCGTGCCTGCTTGATATTGAGCGGGCCTAAGCTCGTAAAGAGAAGCCCTGTCCTGGCGCCCCTCGTAGGCAGGACACAGTCGAACATGTCCACCCCGATCCGCACCCCCGTCAAAATATCCTCAGGGGTACCCATCCCCATCAGATAACGGGGCGCTTCCTTCGGTAATAGGTCGGTAACCTGCTCCGCTATCTCGAAGGTGAGCTCTTTCGCCTCCCCGAGGCTCAGACCACCGATGGCATAGCCGTCAAACCCTATTTCCAGCAACTCATGGGCGTTCTGTCGGCGTAGCTCTGGATAGACCCCGCCTTGGACGATGCCGAACAGTGCCTGTCCGCTTCCTCCCTTCGCCTCCTTGGACTGCCTTGCCCACTGTGCCGTCAACGCCGCCGCTGCCTTGGCCTCATCAGGGGATGCGGGATAAGGCGGACAGCTATCCAAGACCATCATGATATCGGACCCCAGTTCCTCCTGAATCTGAACGACCTTTGCCGGGGTGAGGAAGTGCAGCGACCCATCGATATGGGAACGAAACCGCACCCCTTCTGATTCTACCTCACGCAAGGCGCTCATACTCACGATCTGAAACCCTCCGCTATCCGTCAATATCGGGCCCTGCCATCCCATAAACCGATGGAGCCCCCCTACCTCCCTGACCACCTCCGTCCCAGGGCGGAGGTAGAGGTGGTAGGCATTGCACAGGAGGATTTCCGTCCCGACCTCCTGCAAATCAACAGGGGCCAGGGCCTTAACGCTTCCCTGGCTCCCCACCGGCATAAAAGCCGGGGTGGAACATTGCCCATGGGGGGTAGTTATCCGGCCGAGCCTGCCTTCCCCCCCCTGCTTCAGGAGCTGGAAAGAAAACCTTCCTCTCTTCACATGATCAACATCCCATCCCCGTAACTATAGAAACCGTATCCCTCCCGTATGGCCGCCTGATATGCCCTCATGACAAGATCCCTCCCCGCGAAGGCGAACACCAGCAGCAACAGGGTGGAGCGCGGAAGGTGAAAGTTGGTGATCAGGGCGTCGATTGCCTTGAACCGATACCCGGGGCAGATATAGAGTTCGGTCATGCCCTCGTGGGGATGGATCTCACCTTCCTCATCGACGGCTGTCTCCAATGCCCGCAACACCGTAGTCCCCACCGCGCATACCCTCCCCCCCCGTGCGCGGGCGGCATTGATGGCCTCGGCCGAGGAAGGAGATATCTGGTAAAACTCCGGCTCCAAACGATGATCCTCCACCTCTCCTGGCCGGATCGGCTGAAAAGAGCCCAAGCCGACGTGGAGGGTGAGGGAGACAATCGATACCCCTTTCTGCTCTAAACCCCGCACCAACTCCGGGGTGAAGTGCAGACCGGCGGTGGGGGCTGCTATTGCCCCTTCATGACAGGCGAAGATGGTCTGGTAGCCTTCCTTATCAAGAGGCTCATCCGCCCCTCCCCTGATATAGGGGGGCAGGGGCACATGTCCGATCCGGCGGATTATTGCACCAAATGCCTCCTGGGCCTCGAAAGAGATCCGCTTTTTCCCATCCGTGCCATTGCCGACCACCTCTCCCTCGAGGTCAGGTGCGAATCTGAGCCTTGTCCCCGCCTTAACCCTCTTGCCCCTGTTGACCAGACACTCCCACTGTTCACCCGCTCCGGGGACCTTCCGCAACAGCAGGACCTCCACCCTCCCCCGGGTCTCCTTGTGCCCGCATAACCGGGCCGGCATCACCCTGGTATCGTTTACCACCAGGACGTCACCCTTCTGCAAAAAATCGCCCAGCCGGGAGAAGATGGTATGTATCATCTCCCCTCCCCTCCTCTTCAGAACCAGCAAACGGGCCTTATCCCTTGGCTCGATAGGATATTGGGCAATGAGCCCTTTGGGAAGGTGGTAAGTAAGATCTTCAATCCGCATTATTTCAGGTAGCTAACTAAATCACAAAATCCCCCCCCTGTCAATCCCTGGGGTCTGCCTTTACCGTTACAAGTTCATTCGCCTTGGATCCTCCCTTCCCTCGCGGCCCTCTGATAGCGCCTCAAGATCGCGAGACATCCCTCATCCTCGCACAGGCGCCTGGCCTCCATCTCAACCTCATCGTCGTGTCTGATGATCCCCATGAGCCAGTAGTAATAGACGCTCAAGACCTCATGGGCCCATGTTCTGTCCTCCTCATCAGGAGGGAGACAATAATCAAAGAATATCTTTCTTTCATCAAAGCGGACAAAACCCTTGATCCCTCGCTCTCGATACGGTCGATACTCCTCTCCCTCGAAGTCGGCGTAGACAATGGAAAAGGCATCAAAGATCTTTCTCAGGACGTCATCAAGGAGCAGGGCATCCATGGCGGCGTGGTTTCGCATTATAAAAACGGTAATCGCTTCTTAATCCACTTGGATACCTCATCCTTAAGATGTGGCAGAGCCCCTTGGCCCCACCGCCGCCCAAGGCCAACCCGATCCTTTTCTTTTTCATCAGCGACTGCTTCATGCCAGCAGCTATCCCGAAGGCCCTTTGTATCACAGTTGTCGCGTGAGGTCTATCGTGATCCCACGTTATAGCGGGGGTTAAGAATTTAAGATTTTTCACCTGTTTGCAAAGCTCAAATATACTTGACATTTAATAAATTTTATG
>MGQS01000042.1:0-3993 GCA_001797905.1 Deltaproteobacteria bacterium RBG_16_54_11
AATCCCTTGACAAGTACTATATGTTGTGGTATTGAGCTCTGAAAGGCCAAAATATAGTGATATTATTGGCTTAAAAAGCGATGTTTTGCGCCCCCTGGTTTATGTTACAATGCCTAAAGGGGAGACAGGGACTAATTTCAAGAAGGAGGTTATGCAATGGAAGAGCAGAGGGCAACGGGGAACGCCTATGAGTTCAACACCAAGGATTTCATGAATAGCTTTATCAAGGTGATGAAGACGGTGCTCGTCAAGCCGAACGATTTCTATCAGCATATGCCCACCACCGGCGGGTTTTCACCTCCGTTCGTCTTCTTGGTGGTCTGTCTGGGGGTCTCCGGTATCTTAGCCGCTATCATCGCGGGAGTGGACGTCTTCCTTTTTCTGAAACTCCTGATCTTCGGCGCGATCTTCTCCTTTATCGGGGCAGGGATCCTGCATCTGATTGCCCAGCAGTTCTTCGAGGGGAAGGGGGCGTATGAAGGGGTGTACCGCACGGTGGCCTATGCCGGCGTCGTGAATCTCCTGACCTGGATTCCCGTTGTGGGGTTCCTGGCCGGCCTGTATGGGCTCTACCTGCAGATCGTGGGATTGGAAAAGGTGCATAAGATCACCGCAGGCCAGGCGGTGATCACCGTCTTGATAGCCTTTGCGATCTATCTCATCATGGGCCTGGTGGTCGGCGGGGTCTTTTTCGGCATCCGCTTCTAAGAGGTTATTATAAACAGAATTTTCTGCAGGCTGCTCAAAAATGCCCAGAGGCAAGTTGAGCTTTGCGAAATCCCGCTTGCGGGGGTCCTCGAGAAATCCCGCGGGTCGCGGGACAGATGGGTGTTTTTCAGCGGCCTGCTAGCAGAGAAGGGGTTATGACGGTTAGGACCAGATTTGCCCCTTCCCCGACGGGCTATCTGCACATCGGGGGGGTGAGGACTGCCCTGTTTAACTGGCTCTTCGCCCGCCATCATGGCGGCATCTTCATCCTGCGCATTGAGGACACCGATCAAGCCCGCTCCACCGAGGAGTATCTCAACGCCATCCTGGCAAGCCTGAGATGGTTGGGGCTGGAGTGGGATGAAGGCCCTTATTTTCAGAGCCGGCGGATGCAGCTGTACCGAGAGCATGTTGAGCGACTCGTGGAGGCGGGGAAGGCCTTTCGCTGCTACTGCACCCCCGAGGAGCTGGAGCAGCGGCGTCAACAGGCGCTGGCCGCGGGACAGAAACCGAAATACGATGGGCGCTGCCGGGAGCGCACAGACCATCCGCAAGACCTGCCTTCGGTCATCAGGTTCAAGGCGCCCCAGGCGGGGGCGACCACCGTGGATGACCTGGTCAAGGGGAGGGTGGTATTTGAGAACGAGGAGCTGGACGACCTCATCATCCTGCGCAGCGACGGCACCCCCACCTATAACTTCGTGGTCGTGGTGGACGATGCCCTGATGGGGATCACCCATGTGGTTCGGGGGGATGACCACCTCAACAATACCCCCCGCCAGATCCAGCTCTATGAGGCCCTGGGGTATCCCCCCCCGGCCTTTGCCCATCTCCCCCTGATCCTCGGGCCGGACCGCGCCAGGCTCAGCAAGAGGCATGGCGCCACCTCCATCACCGCCTATCAGGAGATGGGCTACGTACCGCACGCCCTGGTCAACTACCTGGCCAGGCTCGGGTGGTCTTCAGGCGACCAGGAGATCTTTTCCCGGGAGGAGCTGATCGAGAAATTCTCCCTGGAGGCGGCTGGGCGATCGGCCGGCATCTTCAACCCCGAGAAGCTCCTCTGGCTCAACGCCCACTACCTCAAGGAGGGCGATCCGGGCCAGATCGCCCAGCAGCTCATCCCCTTTTTGCATCGGCGGGGGATAAAGGCCGAGCTGAACGGGAGGCTTGTGAAGGTAGTCCAAAGCCTCCAGCCTCGGGCCAAGACCCTTGCCGAGATGGCGGAGATGGCCGAGTTCTATTTCAGGGATGACTTTCCCTACGACGAGAAGGGGTCCCGTAAGTTTCTCCGAGCGGAGCTGTCACCCTTTTTGACCTCTCTGCTCGAGGGGCTGCGCAGCAGCGAGGATTTCGCCGAGGCCAATCTGGAGCGGTTCTTCCGCCAGTTGATCGAGCAGCAGGGGCTAACACTGAACCAGGCAGCCCAGGGGGTGAGGATAGCCCTCACCGGCAGGACGACCAGCCCGGGGCTCTTCGAGGTCATGGAGGGCATCGGGCGGGAACGGGTGATCAAGAGGCTGGAGCGTGCCCTCGGATATATCGGGTCACAGCGCCAGGGAGAAGCGATGAGATGAGATTGAGGCGTATTGAGATTGTCGGGTTCAAGTCCTTCATGGAGCGGACGGTCTTCACCTTCCCCTCCCGTGTCACCGGCATCGTGGGGCCCAACGGCTGCGGCAAGACCAATGTCGCCGATGCCGTGCTGTGGGCCATGGGCGAGATGCGCCCCAGCCACCTGAGGAGCCGCTCTATGGAGGATGTCATCTTTAACGGCACCGAAAACCTGAAACCCCTGGGCATGGCCGAGGTATCCCTGGTCTTTGAAAACGATGGGGTTGTCCCCATTGAAGGATACGGGGACTACGGCGAGATCATGGTGGCCAGGCGCCTCTTCCGTTCGGGGGAGAGTGAGTACCTGATCAACAAGGTCCCCTGCAGGCTCAAAGACGTCAGGGACCTCTTCCTCGGGACAGGTGTCGGGGTGCACGCCTATTCCATTATCGAGCAGGGCCAGGTGGATATGCTGCTCAACGCCCGTCCTCAGGACAGGAGGCACCTCATCGAAGAGGCGGCGGGGGTAACCAAATATAAAGAGCGAAAACGCGAGACCCTCCAGAAGATGGAGCTGACCAAACAAAACCTCCTGCGGGTTCAGGACGTCATCGCCGAGGTGCGCAGGCAGATGAATGCGCTGCGCAGGCAGGCGGCCCGAGCGCGCAGGCACCGGGAATTCCAGAAGGAGATCGGTGATCTGGAGGTGGGGCTGGCCCTGGTGGAGTTCGGCGAGCAGTCGGGCAGGCTCGCGAACATGAAAGAAGCCCTGCAGGGTGCACGGGACGAAGAGCAGAAGCGAATCGCCCATGCCTCCCGGACCGAGGGAGAGCTTGAGGAGCTGAAGCGCAGGCTTCTCGAAGAAGAGCAGGTTTTATCCCACGCCCAGGAGGAGATCTACCGCATCGAGGGTGAGATTCAGCGGGAGGAGGAGCGGGTCAAATCACTGGAGCGGGAACTGAACAGCCTGCATGCCCTCGAAGGGCAATACCGGGAGGAGATAGAGGGGTTAGGCAGGGAACAGGGGGGCGTGCGCGAGAGGAGGGACGGCTATCGCACGGAGCTCGGTGATGTCGGCCTGAAATCCGCGGAGACCAAGGAACTTTTGGGACAAGAAGGGGGGAAGCTCGCGGAGCTGGAGGGGCGTTGTGCGGAGCGCGAGGGTGCGCTCGATGCCTTAAAAGATGAGGTCTTGCAGGCCTCTGCCCGGATCGTCCATAGTCAGAACATCGTAGAGGACGGCCGCAAGAGAGAGCGGGAATATCTGGACAAGAAGGCAAGGCAGGAGCGGGAGCTGGCGGATATCCACAAGGAGGAGCGGGAGCTGGCGGCAGCGATCAAAAGGGGAGAGGAAGCGGCACAGGGGCTGGCCAAACGCAAGGAGGCCCTGGAGCAGGATTTCCGCAGGCATGAGGCAGAGCTGCAGCGCCTGCAGGAAGAGCTTTCCCACCAGGAGGTGGAGTTCAAGCAGGCAGAGGGCGAGCTGCACAGGCTTCGCCTTCATCTCAATACCCTCTCGGACATGCAGAGACGGTTCGAGGGGTATGCGGAAGGGGTGAAGGCCATCATGACCTCTGAAGGCGCTTCGTTGAGACAGGGTATCATCGGGGTTTTGGCGGAGATGGTGGAGGTGGACCCCCCCTATGAGACCCCTTTGGAGGCGGTTCTGGGACATACGCTTCAATCCCTCCTCGTCAAGGGTCAGGAGGAGGCCCTCAAGGCCATCAGATA
>MGQS01000042.1:4055-4481 GCA_001797905.1 Deltaproteobacteria bacterium RBG_16_54_11
GCATGGCCTCGCAGCACGCTGCCTCCCGCCAGGTTACAGGTGATCAGCGCTTCCTCGGTCCACTCGTCGATTTCGTGCGTACCAGGGAGGAATATCGCCCCCTGCTGGAGACCCTGCTCGACGGGGTATGGCTGGTCAAGGATCTCACGGGGATCAGGGAGGAGCACAAGGCCGGTTCGGAGATCTTGGTGACCATGGAGGGTGATCTCTGGGACAGGCACGGGGTATTGACCGGCGGCAGCTGGGATCCCTCCCCTACGGGGATTCTTGCCAGAAAAAGAGAGATCAAGGAGACGGAGAAGGCCATCATCAAGCAGGAGGAGGATCGAAAAAAGCTATCGGCCAGGCTCGATGAGCTGGGGGAGAAGGCCCTGGTGATCAAGGGGGAGTTGGAGACCCTGCGGGGGGATGGATACCAGATGGAGC
>MGQS01000042.1:4493-5353 GCA_001797905.1 Deltaproteobacteria bacterium RBG_16_54_11
GGGTGGGAGGTGAGCTGGATGACGCCAAGCGAACCCTCGCGGTACTCAAGCGCAAGGAGGAGCTGGTAACCTTTGAGTTGGCCCAGATCGATATGGAGGCGGAGCAGCTGCGCGATGAGGTCAAGCAGGCCTGTACCCACATCTCCGACGGTAAAAAGAGCAAGGAGGAAAAGGAAGGGGCGATCGAGGCGTTGAAGGGGGGGTTGCTGAAACTCAGGGAGGAACGGGATCAGTTGCGGCACAGGGTAACCGAGCTCCAGGTGCAGATGGCCTCCTTCGAGGAGCGGGAGCGCAACCTGGGGCGAAATCTCGAGGAGCTGGATAGGACGGAGGCATCCCTCATTGTACAGCAAGAAAGGAAAGAGGGACAGTTGAAGGAGGCGCAGAGCCGCATCACTGCCGCCGTTGAGGCGGAAAAGAAGGGCAGGGAATCGTTGGGCGGTTTGATCGCCGCCAGGGAACAGCGGGTAAATGCCCTTGATCAGGAAGGGGAGGGTGTCAAGGGGCTCCGGGAGGAGATCACTGCGCACGAGGCCTCGCTCAAGGGCCTGCGCGGGGAATTGAAGGAGATCCAAGAATCCATAGCGCAACAGGGGATCGCCCTCTCCCAGATCGAGATGGAGATGCGACACCTGACAGAGAGGATACAGGAGCGGTATGGTCTTACCCTCTCCTCGCTGATGGAGCAGGAGGATTACGCCCCCCTTGATGATCTGGAAGGGGCCGGGAAGAGGCTCTCCGATCTCAAGCAGAAGGTGGAGCGGCTCGGTGAGGTCAACCCCGGGGCTGTGGAGGAGTATGAGGACCTCAGAAAGAGATATGAATTTCTCGAGGCCCAACGAGAGGATCTACAGCAGTCT
>MGQS01000042.1:5385-8200 GCA_001797905.1 Deltaproteobacteria bacterium RBG_16_54_11
GCCGAGATAAACCGCACCTCGACCACGCGCTTCCAGGAGACCTTTGCCAAGGCGAACAAGGAATTTCAGGGGCTTATCCCCCGGTTGTTCGGCGGCGGCAGGGGTGAATTGGTCCTCGACGATGCATCACCCGAGCCGGGGGTCGATATCTTCATCCAGCCACGGGGAAAAAGGCTCAAGGATGTCGATCTCCTCTCCGGCGGGGAGAAGGCCCTGGCGGCCATCGCCTTTATCTTCGGGCTCTTTTTGTTGCGCCCGACCCCCTTCTGCCTTCTGGATGAGGTGGACTCAGCCTTGGACGACGCCAATATCGGTCGTTTCGCAAATGTCTTAAAGGAGCTGAGCGGGCAATCCCAGTTCATCCTTATCAGCCACAACAAAGGGACCATGGAGATAGCCGATGCCCTCTACGGCATCACCATGGAAAACCCCGGGGTATCAAAGGTCGTCTCGGTCAAGTTGAATTAATCCTTACCCGCTTCTGGGTGATGAGGGGTTACTTTCTGGGGTGCGATGGCTGTTATTGAATAACCCTTGCCGATAATGGTAATGTATCAACGTTATGCAAAATAAGAAAAAAAATAACCAGAAAGCAATTCGATACATTGATTTATTTTGTGGCATTGGCGGGTTTCGCATAGCCGCTGAGCAAATAGCCCTTGAGTTAGGCATTCCCATCAAGTGTTTTTTTTCGAGCGATATTGACGAAGAGTGTCAAAAAGCTTATGAGGAAAATTTCGGCGAGAAGCCCGCGGGAAACATTACAACAGTCAAAGCCGAGGATGTGCCTAACCATGATGTGCTTTTTGCGGGCTTCCCTTGTCAGCCTTTCAGCATAATTGGCCATAGAAGGGGGTTGGAAGACACTCGCGGCACGCTTTTCTTTGAAATCGCCCGCATACTTGAAGCGAAAAAGCCGTCGGCATTTTTGTTGGAAAACGTAAAATTGTTGGCAGGGCATAATAATGGCAAAACGCTCAAACGAATAATGCTTGTCTTGAAAGATTTAGGTTATCACGCTGATTATCGTGTGCTGAATGCCTTGGATTTCGGGTTGCCTCAAAAAAGGGAACGCATTTTTATTGTAGGGTTTAAAAAGCCTTGTTCATTTGATTGGCCAAAAGGCGACATATCTATGACGCCACTAAAGGCCATCTTGGAAGATAACGTGCCCGATCAATATTATGCTTCTGAGTATATCAGAATAAATCGACTGAAAAAGCATAAGCCTACTGATGAGCCGACAATATGGCATGAAAATAAAGCAGGACACATCAGCGCATATCCCTATTCCTGCGCTTTGCGAGCTGGCGCTTCATATAATTATTTGCTTGTTAACGGCGAAAGGAGGCTTACTCCTCGAGAAATGTTGCGTTTACAGGGTTTTCCAGATAGTTTTAAAGATGTCTGTAATTACAGCCAAACACGGAAACAGGCGGGCAATAGCCTTCCAGTGCCAGTAGCTAAAGCGGTTCTTAAGAATTTATTCATCTCTCAAGGATGGCACAATGGCTATATCAAATACGATTATAATAATCTTCAACATCAAATCATCGACGGTCAGGTGACGATTTTTGAAGAAAGGTCTAAGTATGGAAGAGGGGCCAAGATTAAGAACAGTAGAAAAATACAAGCCGCCTTATCCGCTAAATAAATTTCCCAAAGAATTTGCTTTTAATTTAGGGCGTGAGCTTGTTTACGTTCTTGCTTCGCGTGGCACGCCAAGGTTGGAAGGCCCCGATTGGGAAGAAATATTCGCTCGACTTGTTGGAGCACAGTGGAAACCTTCAAATGTTGGTTTAGACGATATTGTTCTCCAACAAACAGCCTGGGGCGCCAAAACTGTCAAAAATAGGAAACCTTCAACGGTTTCTAAGATTCGACTGATATCTGGACGCAACTCCCCTGTCTATTCCTATGGCGACCGAGAAATTAGCGACGCCGATCCAAAAGAGCTTGGCGAAAAAATTCTTGCTATCTGGAACGAGCGCGTAGCGGGAATTCGTAAACTTTACAGACATGTCAGGACTGTAGTTTTGATTAAGTCTAATGATCTGCTGGAAGCCGCTATTTTTGAATTTGAAACTATTCTGTATAGGGCTGAAGATTATCGGTGGCAATGGAACAAAAGAAACAACTTCGAGGGATTTGACAAAAGGAGAAATCAACACATCTTTACATGGCAGCCTCATGGGTCTCAGTTTACTATCATTGAGGATGTTCCTGACGACAGGCTTGCAATAAGAATTAAAAAACCTCCCATTGTAGATCGAGGAAAAATTCTTAAGGCAATCAAATTTGATAAGTCTTGGATAGAAATCATTAAGTGAAATTATAGTGGATACTTTTTCAAAGACCGAACGCTCAAGAATCATGGCGAGCGTGAAGTCCAAAAACAATAAATCTACTGAGATTGGCTTCATTTGTATTCTTAAAGACAAAGGCGTAACCGGCTGGCGTCGCAATTACCCATTGTATGGCAAGCCTGATTTTGTTTTTCCACGTTCAAAAATAGCGGTGTTTATTGATGGTTGTTTCTGGCACAAATGTCCAAAGCATTGCCGTTTGCCCGCTTCAAATAAAGCTTATTGGAATAGCAAGATCGAAAAAAATAGAATTAGGGATAAAAAGATAACAAAAATTTTAAAAGAAAAAGGTTGGATGATTATTAGAATCTGGGAACATGAAATCAAGACCAACGAACTTAATCGAAAATTGAATCTAATAAAAAAGACAGCTCAGCAAAGCGCTGCGGCAATCGGCGTGAAACGCCGCCTCTAAGTTTTAATATTAACTGTTCAGAGGGTTATCTGTA
>MGQS01000043.1:0-234 GCA_001797905.1 Deltaproteobacteria bacterium RBG_16_54_11
TCTTCTCCTTTTCCTTTTTCCTCTTCAACCGCTTCCTTCTCCTCCGCTGCCTCCTCCGCTACCTCACCTTCAACTACCTCCTCTACTGCAGCAACAACCTCTTCCTTGGGCGGCACGACGGTCACGACGGTCTGCCCGGGATCGGCCAGTATCTTGGCCTTTTCTAAGGTAATTTCCGCCACATGGATAGAGTCGCCGATCTCAAGGGCAGAGACATCCACGTCGATACTGGAG
>MGQS01000043.1:244-6281 GCA_001797905.1 Deltaproteobacteria bacterium RBG_16_54_11
AAGGGAGGCACTTCACCTCGATCTCCCTGAGGACCTGTTCCAGAATTCCACCCTGCACCGTCACCCCTGTGGCCTTGCCCACGAGACGGACCGGGATACCGACGTTGATCTCTTCGTCCATGGCGATAGTATACAGGTCAACGTGCAGCCAAGTCCTCTTCAAGGGATCTATCTGTTTCTCCTTGAGGATAACGGTCTTGGTGATAGGGCCATCCTGCAATCCCTCGATGGTAAGATTGATCAGGGTCCGTTCTCCTGCCCCGCCGTGCAGGACCTTGGCTAACTCCTGGGGGTTGAGGGTTACGGGGATGGTTTCCGCGCGCTGTCCATAGACAACGGCGGGTATTAACCCTTGATTGCGCAGCCTTCGCGCCTCCTCTTTCCCCTTTCCCTCTCTCCACTGCGCTGCTAACGATCTTTTTTCCATCTGTTGCTCCTTCTCATTTCATTTATACGAACAGGGAACTGACCGACTCGTTGTTATGGATTCTCTTTATCGCCTCACCAAAGAGGTCAGCCACAGAGAGAACCTTTATCTTTTTACAGCTGCCCGCCTCTTGATTGATGGGTATGGTATCGGTCACGATAAGTTCCTCAAGAGGAGAATCATTTATCTTTTGGATGGCGCTGCCCGACAAGACAGGATGGGTACAACAGGCGAAGATGGCAGCGGCGCCGTGCTCCTTGAGCGCCTTCGCTGCCTCGGTAAGCGTTCCGGCTGTATCTACCATGTCGTCGAGGATCACCGATGTCTTTCCCTTTACCTTGCCGATGATGTTCATGACCTGGGCGACGTTGGCCCTCTCCCGCCGCTTGTCGATGATGGCCAGAGAGGCATCCAGCCGCCTGGCAAAGGCCCTGGTCCTTTCAACCCCCCCGGCGTCAGGGGCTATGAGCACCAGATCATCCTTGAACTTGTTGCGCAGATAATCGAGGACGATGGGAGAGGCGTAGAGGTTGTCCACGGGGATATCAAAGAAACCCTGAATTTGTCCTGCATGGAGGTCAATGGTCAGAACACGGGAGGCGCCGGCCACCGTGATCAGATTGGCTATCAGTTTGGCTGAGATGGGCTGTCTCGGGGCTACCTTGCGGTCCTGTCTGGCATACCCATAATAGGGGATGACGGCATTGATCCTCTCTGCCGAAGCCCTCCTGAGGGCGTCGATCATAATGAGGAGTTCCATCAGGTTGTTGTTGACAGGGGGGCACGTGGATTGCACGACGAAGGTGTCGAGACCCCGGACACTCTCGTTTAGATCCACCGCTATCTCACCATCGCTAAAGGTCTTCACCTGAGCGCTGCCGAGAGGGACCCCTAGAGAGCTGCAGATCTTCTCCGCCAGGTCAGGATTGGAATTTCCGGAAAATATCTTTATTGGGCTGTCGGCAGACAACATTTTTAAAAGCACCTCAATACTTATATATCATCATGAGAAAAATGGCTGGGGTGGGAGGATTCGAACCTCCGATTGCGGGATCCAAAATCCCGTGTCTTACCGCTTGACGACACCCCAACTGCCCTATTCATCGGGAAACGTATTGGCGACAAAGCTGACCCATCCCTGCTCCATCTTGAGATCCTTTGCCGCTTGCCGTGCCTCGGCCTCCTTACTAAAGAGCCCAAAGACGGTAGGCCCGCTGCCCGTCATTAAGACGCTGCTTGCGCCTGCCGCGCGCAGCCTTTCTTTAATAGTTCCAATAATGGGCATCAATTCCAACGCCGGCCCTTCCAAGTCGTTGTGGAGGAATTTGCCCATCTTTTCAAGCTCTTGCGGAGGCATTGAGATTCTAGTATCCCCCCCCTGCTTTGTCAACCCCCATTTCCCCTGTTGATACACGTCCTTCGTGGCGAGAGGGAGTCCCGGATTGATCAATGCCAGCCAGGCCTTCAAGGGGGGGAGGACTGTGAGCACTCTTTCTCCCTTGCCTCCCATGAGTGCGCCCTGTCCGACAACGAAAAAAGGGCAATCCGCCCCTATCCGCGCCCCCAGCTCCATCAGACCTTCGGAGGGGATCTTCTTCCCCCAGAGGATGTTCATGGCCTTCAGAACAGCAGCGGCATCGCTGCTTCCTCCTCCCAACCCTGCGGCCAGGGGGATATGTTTGATGATCTCTATCTTTATCCCCCCTGAAAGATCTCTTGCCTTTATAAAGAGAGCGGCAGCGCGATGGGCCAGGTTCTCCTCACCGAGGGGAAGCCCGGGAGAGGCGGAGGAGATGGTTATCCGCGCTGTCTTAATCTTTTCGATGTAAAGTTCATCGGCGAGGCTTATGGGATAGATCCAGGTCCTGATCTCATGATAGCCATCAGGCCTCTTGCCCAGGATGTCTAACCTGAGGTTTACCTTGGCCGGGGCACGGAGGGAGATTCTCTCCATCGTATGCAGGGGAGAGGTCCGGGCGTTTTATGACTACAGGGCTTCCACCCTCTTGATCTCGGGGATCTGCTCCTTCAAGATTCGCTCAACGCCCATCTTGAGTGTCATGGTCGACATGGGGCACGTTCCGCACGCCCCTGTCAGTCTGACCTTGACCACTCCATCAATGACGTCAACCAGCTCCACATCTCCGCCATCCGCTTGCAAGGTCGGCCTTATCTTTGCTAATGCCGCTTCTACTTTTTCTCGCATGGTCGGCTCCTTTTGGTACTCCTAATTATCTTGTTATAATCCCTCCCCCCGGGGATGTCAACCTTCTGCGATCTCCGACAGTATGCATTATGTTGCTGTTATTTTTTACCGCAGGCCCTGAATCCGTATATTCCCTTGTGCCTTGAGAATCACCTCGTTGGAATACTGTGAAGGCTTCACGGGTTGGCAACCCGTTCCTTACTTTTTGTCCTCTGCCTTGACCCCCGGCTCTTTCTTGTGTGCGAATATACCTATCCCTTTCTCTTCCTCCTTCTTCTTGTCTTCCTTCTTTTCCTCCTTTTTCTTCTCTTTCATCTTGCAGTTTCCCTCGAAGACCGCTCCCTCGTCCATGATGACAACAGGGGCGGTTATGTTCCCGATCATCCTCCCCGGGTGATGTAGTTCAACCCTCTCCTTGCCGTAGACATTGCCCACCACCTCACCCTGGATGATGGTGATCCCGACGTGGATCTCACCGTCGATCCTTCCTGTCTCCCCGACGATCAACGTATCATCGCTGCGGATCACGCCTTTGAAGCGGCCATCCAGCCGTACTGCCCCCGTGTAGGTCAATTTGCCCTCAAAGAATGTTTCCGCCCCCATAAAGGCATTCACCTCTCTTCGCTCCATGGCTTCCGTTGCCTTGCCCTCTTTCGACTTCTTCTCCAACATAGAGATTCCTCCTCTTTCAGTTATGGTATCTATGGCGCCGTGTTAGTATTCGGCTCTTCCGCTTTATAGTGCCCTTGTTCTCCGTAAGAGTTCCAAGATCCTCTCCAGATCGTCCAGGGAGTAGAACTCGATCTCGATGGCGCCCCGCTCCCCTCTCATCTTTATCCGCACCTGGGTCTTGAGGATATGACGCAACTCTTCCCGAAGGGCATCTATCTCGGGGATTTCCCTTTCTCTGGGGGGTGGGCTCGTCTTGGTCTCCAGGAGATGCCTGATGCCGTCCTCTGTCTCACGAACCGAGAGGCCCTTGTTTGAGATCTTTCGGCAGAAGGAGATCTGCTCAACCTCATTTCTCAAAGCCAGGAGCGCCCGGGCGTGCCCCATGCTGATCTTGTTTCTCTCCAAGGCATCCTTAACCTCGTCGGGAAGCTTGAGCAGACGCAGGGTGTTTGCCACGGAAGACCTGTCTTTGCCGATCCGCTGGGCCAGGACCTCTTGTGTGTAAGCGAATTCCGCAATCAGCCGCTGATACGCCTCCGCCTCCTCCAGGGGGTTGAGGTCTTCACGCTGGAGGTTTTCTATGAGGGCCAGCTCGATGACTTCCTGATCGGTGGCCTCCCTGATGAGAATGGGAACCTTGGTGAGACCTGCCCGTTGGGCCGCCCGCCACCTGCGCTCCCCCACGATGATTTCGTATCCCTCCCCGCTTTTACGCACGACGAGAGGCTGCAGGATTCCTTTCTCACGGATCGACTGGGCGAGTTCCTCAATGCCGTCATCGGAAAGGAGCCTCCTCGGCTGCCAGGGGCTGGGATGGATTTCATGGATATTGCACTGGATAAGGTCTCCCCTCTCCCCCTTTTCCATTTGGGGCAACAGGGCCCCCAATCCTTTGCCTAAGGCAGCTCGCTTAGCCATACTTCCTCTTCCCGTTCTTGAGGATCTCCTGGGCCAATTCAACGTAGCTCTGCGCCCCCCGTGACTCGGCGTCGTAGAGGATGCACGGCTTCCCGAAGCTGGGCGCCTCGCTCAACTTGACGGTTCGCGGGATGATGGTAGAGAAGACCCTCCCCTTGAAGTGGGCCCGCACCTCATCGGCCACCTGCTGGGAGAGGTTGTTTCTCAGATCGTACATGGTCAGCAAGATCCCTTCGATCTGCAGATCCGGATTGAGATTCTCCTTGACGATCCTGATGGTTTTTAACAGTTGCGTCAATCCCTCCATGGCATAGTATTCACATTGCAGGGGTATGAGCACGGAGTGGGCAGCGGTCAGAGAATTGACCGTGAGAAGTCCCAACGAGGGCGGGCAGTCGATAAAGATAAAGTCGTATTCGGGTATCACCTCTTTCAAGATCTCCTTCAATTTTTTCTCCCTGGCGATCTCGTTGATCAATTCGATCTCCGCCCCGATCAAGTCGGTATTGGAAGTGACTATCTTCAGATGAGGGATCTCGGTATCCTTGATGACCTGCCTGATGCTTGCCTCCCCTATGATGGCGTGATAGAGATTTTGCCCTATGTCTTCCTTAGTGTAGCCTACGCCGCTCGAGGAATTCCCCTGGGGATCGGCATCCACCAAGAGGGTTTTTATCTCGGCCATGGCCAGGGAAGCGGAGAGGTTTACCGCCGTGGTCGTCTTCCCCACCCCTCCCTTCTGGTTGGCGATGCTGATGACCTTTCCCATTATTTTATTTTAGAGCAGCTCCTTTGATTCTCCGTTACTTATCATAAACGCACCCCTTTGGAAAGGGGTAATTTGCTGGGGTGGGTTGATGTGAAGCCGCCGAAGGTGACCCTTTGGTCAAAGGTGGCCCCTTGGCCAGTGGATATAATTATGGTTACCCTCTCACTGTGTCGCTATGCGATCCCCTACTGTATCGCAAGGCGATACAGCTCCCGTTTTTCGGGACCCCGTTGTCCGCAAAAATTATATTGAGGTGCGGGGCCATCATTTATATTTTGTAGAAAGCGGAGAGGGACATTTAGATATCTCTAATAGATGGGATGTGTCACGAAGCGACACATCTGGCCAAAGGGCCACCTTCGGCTGCTTTCCTTAGACTCAAAAATTTAGGGGCAGGAGTAGGGGGCCGCGGATTATATTTTCATGCGTTGAAAGAGCAGGAGGACCCTCTGCTCCTCCACGAAGGGCAGGGTCAATTTCCGCATCTCGATCAATTGCAGGCCCAAAGAGTTCCAATCTATTTCATCTCGCTCTTGCTCGCCCTGTCTTCCCCTCATGCCCACGATAAGCCCTCGGCGTTTGGCATAGGGCAAGGCCAGCTGCAGGGAGGTCGGCAGGTCTGCAAGGGCCCGCGACAGGACCAGATCAAAACCTTTGGCGTATCTTTCTGTAATCTTTTTGTCTTCGGCGCGGCCGTGGACGATCGCAACTCCCTCCAATTGCAATCCTCTGACGATGTGGCGCAGAAAGAAGCACTTCTTTTGCGAGGATTCCAGCAGGACCAATTCGATCGAGGGGGAGAGGATCTTCAGGGGCAATCCGGGGAACCCCGCCCCTGTCCCGATATCCAGGACTTGCTTTGCCCCTTGCAGAAACGGGGCAACGGTGAGGGAATCCAGGAAATGTTTCACTGCTATATCCCTGTCCGTTGTTAAGGAGGTGAGGTTGGTCCGCTTATTCCATTTTTTCAGTTCCTCGATATAAAAGAGATAGCTCTCCACCACCGGGGCAGTCAAGGTGATCCCGATCTGCTCAGCCCCTTTGA
>MGQS01000043.1:6301-8253 GCA_001797905.1 Deltaproteobacteria bacterium RBG_16_54_11
TGATATCGGGCATGAATACCTAAATAAAGACTAACCAAATCCCTCCTTACCTCCCTTTACAAAAAAGGGAGGAATTCTTTCCCCCTTTAGCAAAAGGGGGTGCAGGGGGATTAGTAGGTGACGTAGTTGTCATTCCGCCGGTGGGAACCTTCTAGCTGTTTGGATACTTTTCGCTTGAACCCTAGAATCTGCCGCTTGCGGCATCCCGCTTCCGTAAATCTACATTGTGGAGCGGGGCTAGACCCCTCGCTACCGTCCTTATGCGGTAGCGACTTATTTAGTCCTGAACGCCTCTTCGATGCCGATGTATTTTTTTCTCAGTTTCGGTTTTTCTATCTTGCCGGTCGGATTGCGCGGGATCTCACCAAAAAAAACCTTCCTCGGCCTTTTGTACTTGGGCAGGGCTTCACAGAACCGGAGGGTTTCTTCCTCTGTGATGGCCTGGCCGGGCACCACCTCGACGACGATTGCCACGATCTCGCCTAATCGTTCATCCGGGTAACCGATTGCTGCGGCATCTTTTATTGTCGCGTTGGTGTGTAAAAAGTCCTCTATCTCGACGGGGAAGACATTCTCTCCGCCGCAGATGATGACATCTTTCTTCCTGTCGACCAGAAAGATGAATCCATCCTTGTCCTGCCGGGCCATGTCACCGGTATAGAGCCAGCCGTCTCTCAAGGCAGCGGCCGTTGCTTCGGGGTTCTTGTAGTATTCCTTCATCACTCCATCGCCCCGAACGACCAATTCTCCGATCTCCCCTTGGGGAACAGGGTTGCCATCCGGATCCACTATCCCGGTCTCCCAGTTGAAGCCGGGTATACCAATAGCACCGATCTTATGCTCATTCTCCATGCCGAGGTGGACACAACCAGGCCCGGTGGCCTCACTGAGACCGTAATTGGTGTCATAGGCCATGTTCGGGAAGTACCGCTTCCAGTGTTTTACGAGCGCAGGAGGGACAGGCTGAGCGCCGATGTGCATGAGCCGCCAGTGGCTGAGCTTATAATCGCGCGGCTTCAGTTCGCCGCTGTCGAACTTCAGCAGTATATCCTGGGCCCACGGGACGAGGAGCCAGACGATGGTCCCCTGTTCCTCACTGACAGCCTCCAATACATACTCGGGGGATACACCCCTCAAGATGACTGCGCGCCCGCCGACGATGAAACTCCCGAACCAGTGCATCTTGGCCCCGGCGTGGTACAGGGGGGGGATGAGGATAAACGTGTCTCGCCGTGTCTGATGGTGGTGGGCGTTCTCCGTTATGCAGGCGCTGACCATGTTCCCGTGGGTAAGGAGGATCGGTTTGGGCGTGCCCGTGGTCCCCGACGTAAAGTACAGACCGCAGGGGTCGTCATACGTAATCTCGATTCCCGGTGGATCGGCTGAGGAGGCAGCGAGGACCTTTTCCCAGGGTTCGCTGTAGCCAGGAACGTCCTTGCCCGCAAAGCAGTAGTGTTTTATGGTGGGCATCGCGTCTTTTATCGCATCTATCCGCTCAATAAACTCCTCCCCGAAGATCATCGCTCGAGGTTCGGCGACCTCCACGCAGTATTGTATGTCTTTGCCGGTAAAGCGAAAGTTGAGCGGCACCGCCCACGCGCCTGTTCGTATTATCCCAAAGTAAGCGATCAACCAGTCGATGGAGTTCATCATGAGGAGGACAACCTTGTCCCCCTTTTGGATTCCCCTCTTGATCAAGGCATGAGCGCAGCGGTTTGCAGCATCATCGAATTGCTGCCACGTGATCGCCTTCCTCTTCTTTTCCGCCGGGGTGCGTTCGATGAGTGCGCAATCGAGGGGGTACAGGCGGGCATTTCTCGCGAGTATCTCCCCTATATGGATATCACTACTTATTTTCCCCTCCCTTTCCGTCTGTTTTGCAGTTGGCAGTATCGTTAAAAACTCGATTGGTGACTTTTCATAGTATGTTTGGCCGCACCTATGTATACAAT
>MGQS01000043.1:8278-8426 GCA_001797905.1 Deltaproteobacteria bacterium RBG_16_54_11
CCTGACAAAGGCTTTTTCATTGTTCCCTTCATGGAGCAAACCAGCACTTGAAGCGAAGCACTTGATTCGACCGTTGACCCAAAAGATTCAAATCCTCCCTATCCCCCCTGACCAAAGGGTCACTGGCCAAGGGGTCACTGGCCAAAGG
>MGQS01000043.1:8571-12913 GCA_001797905.1 Deltaproteobacteria bacterium RBG_16_54_11
CGGGGATGAAACCAGAAGCCCTCAAGAGATTGCTCGAGATTGCCAATGACCCCTATGGTTGTCTGGCGGACCTCAGAAAGAAGAAACGGATCATCGGGAGCACCTTGGCCGATTGCCCCGAGGAGCTGATCCACGCCGCGGGGCTGCACCCCTTTTTGATCTTGGGGACGAACACACCCATCCGTCACTCCTCGGCCCTGCTTCCGGACAACTCGTGCTCTCTGGCCAGGAGCAACCTGGAGTTGGTCATCGGCCATCAGGGTGCGTTTTTCGATGGATTTGTCCTTGCCCAGGTCTGCGATACCACCCAGCATCTCTGCGATATCTGGCGGCGGAAGTTCCCCGATCACTACTTTGAGAACTTTTTGGCCCCCCGGCAGGTGGCCCGCCCCAGCGCTCGCGCGTGGTATGCGCAGGAGTGCCGGAGATTGCGATCGGCGCTGGAGGGATATACGGGCCGGGAGATCACCGACGAGGATCTCTGCGAAAGCTTCCGCCTCTACAATGAGAACCGCTACCTGCTGAGACGGCTCTACGCAATCAAGCAGGGGGCCCCTGCCCTGATGACCAACAGGGAATTTTTCGATTGCGTCAAGGCGGCCTTCTTTATGGGCAAGGAGGAGCACAATCGCCTGGTCCGCGAGGTGGTGGATTGGGCCGAGCGGGATAAGGACGGCTTCATCGATCAGGCGGGCAATTTTAAGGTGATCATGGCGGGGATCGTGGTGGAGCCCCCGGCCATCTACGATTTGATCGATGAGGTGCAGGGCAACATCGTAGCGGACAACCTCTGTACCGCCTCGCGCTATATCTACCATGACGTCGAGAAAGGCCCTGACCCTGCCGAGGCCCTGGCCGATAGGCACCTGCGCAAACCCCATTTCAGCCCCATCAACGCAGATCCGGAGAGGATCTATACCGATTTACTGGAGCTCTATCGTGCAGCAGGGGCGGAGGCCATCTTTTATTGCCATATAAAGTACTGCGAGTCGCAGGACTACGACCTCCCGGATATCAAGGCCCGGATGAGGGAGCAGGGGATACCCTTTCTGGAGTTGGAGACGGAATATCAGACTACCCGCCTCTCCCAGATGCGGACCCGGCTGCAGGCATTTTGTGAATCGGTGATCGGCAAGGGGGGCAGCATGTGATGAACAAACGGCCGGGAAAGACAAAACAGCAGGCATCGGCCCAGGAGCTCTCCAGGCAGTTGACCGAGGCCTATCTGCAGGACGCCCGCACGGCCCACGAGCAAGGGAAGTACGTGGCCTATACCACCGCGGTATCGCCGGTGGAGCTCTTCGTGGCCCATGACGTCATCCCCGTCTATCCCGAGAACCACGCCGCGGCCTGTCTCACCAAGCGGATGGGGACGGAGCTCTCCCTGGCCATGGAGAAGAAGGGCTACACCAGCCACCTCTGCGCCTATGCCCGCTCGGACCTGGGGTACCGGATCACCGGCCGGAGCGCCACGGGGGGGATCCCCGATCCCGCATTCCTCCTCGCCTGCAACGCCCAGTGCTTTACCCTCACCAAGTGGTTTGAGGTCCTCTCCCGGAAGTACCGGGCCCCCCTCTTCGTCTTCGATACCCCCCAGTGGATCCGCGATCCCGGGGCGCGCAAGGAGATCGTTAAGTACTGCGTAAGGCAGCTCCGGGAGTTGGTCGCGGCCCTGGAGGAGCTCACCGGCAAGCGATACGATTATGACCGCCTCGCCGAGGTGATGGCCTGCTCGCGGGAAGCGAGCCTTTTGTACCGGCGCTTTCTCGATATGGCCGCCTACAAGCCCTCCCCCATCAGCATCTTCGATGTCTTGATCCACATGGCCATCATCGTCTATCTGCGAGGGACCCCGCAGTGCGTGGACTATTATCAGACCCTCTGTGATGAGGTGCAGGCAAAGGCGGATCAGGGGATCGGCGCGGTTAAGAACGAGCGGTTTCGCCTCTACTGGGAGAACCTCCCCATCTGGTTTAAGTTCAGGGACCACTTCAACCTCCTCAAAGCCTACGGCGCTAACATCCTTACCTCCCTCTATGTTCACGCCTGGTGCTATGAGTTCGATACAACCAAAGATCCCCTGGAGACCCTGGCGGAGAACTATTGCGCGGTCTTCTCCAATCGCACTTTGGAGGAGCGGGCCGCGATGACTTTGGATCTCTTTCAGCGCTACTCCCTGAACGGGAGCCTCATGTTCGTCAACCGCAGCTGCAAGGCCGTCTCCTTTGCCGTCTATGCGCTCAAGGAGATCATCACCGAAAAGACAGGGACCCCGGCCCTCATCTTCGAGTCCGACATGGGGGATCCGCGATTCTACTCCGAGACCCAAATCCGGACCCGCATAGAGGCCTTTCTGGAAACCCTCCAGAGCAGGGAGGCGGAGAAGGGTTGAGGTCCGATTCCTCCCGGCAAGCGCTGCTGATCCGGACCGCCCTTCCTTGACTAAATCCCTGGTTTGTGTTTTTCTGTAACTGATGCGGATTCTGCTGATCTCGGTCAATAGGGAACGCATGCCCTATCCCGTTGCCCCCTTGGGCCTCGCCTATATCGCCGGGGCCCTCAAAGCAGGGGGGCATGACGTCCGTGCCATAGACCTCTGCTTTTCCACCGACATAGAGCATGACCTGACTCGGATCGTGGAGGATTTTCCCCCTGATGCCATCGGCATCTCCCTGAGGAATCTTGACAACCTTACCTACCCTTCCTCTCTTTCATACCTGCCGGAGCTGGAAGAGACGGTGGCGATCGTGCGTCGCCGCACCCCTGTCCCCCTTGTCATCGGCGGCTCCGGTTTTTCCCTGGCACCTCTCCCCCTGATGAGGCGCGTTGATCTGGATTTCGGCGTTGTCGGAGAGGGAGAAGGGAGCATAGTTGAGCTCGTGGGACGTTTAGAACAGGGTGCTTCTGCTCAGGGGATCCCCGGCGTGCTCATCAAGGGGGAGGATGGCTTTATCCCGCCCCTGCCGCTGGCTTCATTCCATGCGCCTGACAGGAGTGTCCTGGATAACGAGAGGTATTTAAAGGAAGGAGGGATGGCCAACCTTCAGACCAAGAGGGGGTGCCCCTTTGACTGCATCTACTGCACCTATCCCCTGCTGGAAGGGAAGAAGTGCAGGATGAGGGGGGTTGGTGAGGTGGTGCAGGAGCTCAAGGTGCTTCAGGCAGAGCACGGCGCGGACTATATCTATTTCGTCGATGACATCTTCAACTATCCCGCTGACTATACAGCTGCCCTCTGTGACGAGATGATCGCGCAAGAGGCTGTCGTGAAGTGGACCTCCTTTGTCAACCCCCGCTTTCTGACTACCGCGCTTTGTGCGCTGATGGCCAAGGCAGGCTGCCAGGGGTTGGAGCTAGGTATCGATACGGGATCGGCAAAGATGTTGAGGGCCTATGGCAAGGGGTTTGATAAGGAGGATGTTGCGCGAGCTGCGCGGTACTGTCAAGAGGCGGGCTTGCCCTTGGCCGTCTATCTGCTCCTGGGTGGTCCGGGGGAGGATGACGCCACGTTGCAAGAATCCTTTGCGCTGATGGACCGCCTCAACCCGACTGCGATAATTGTGATGGTGGGGATCAGGATCTACCCCGATACCGCCTTGCAAAAGATCGCCGTGCAGGAAGGACTCATCGCGCGCGCAGACGACCTCCTGGAGCCGAGGTTCTATATCTCGCCCTTGATCGGGTCCGAACGGCTCATCGAGACGATCACCGAGGCAGCCATGAAGCGCCAGGGATGGATCGTGCCGGGGTTGGAGATCAATATCTCTGTCCCTTTGATGGAGGGGATGCGCAAGTTCGGTCTGCGCGGCCCTCTCTGGGAGCTGGCAGGCAGGATGCGGAGGCCGCGCATGCGGCCCCTGAGATAAGAGTTTAAATTGCAATTCAAATATTTCCCTCTCCCCGTGTCCGTGGGGAGAGGGTGTGTCCCGCACCGCTGTATATAAATCAGAGAAGTCGGGATGCCGCAAGGCGGCAGGTGAGGGGCTCAACTGAAAAGCATTTAAATTATTGTTTTTATTGTAACCCCTCATCTGCCGCCTTGGGGCATCTCCCGCTTGCTCCCCAACCTTTGGATTCTTGATGAGGGGATGCCGCAGAGCGGCAGGGACCCCGCATTCTGCCCAAAGGGGCACCTCCGGCTTGTTCTGTGCTGTGGAGCGGGGCCGCAGTCCATGATTTATGCAAAGTTGTGCGGGACTCCACCTTCTCCCCTTTTACTAAGGGGAGAAGGGATAGCTGGTGCTACAATGTAAGTGTGGCGCACTCTCTAAGGAGAAAAGAAGATGAATTTTAAAGATAAGGTCGCTATCGTAACCGGAGGCTCCAAGGGCATCGGCAGGGC
>MGQS01000044.1:0-2471 GCA_001797905.1 Deltaproteobacteria bacterium RBG_16_54_11
CTATTAGCAGGGTGTTCCTCAATCATGGCAGGGGATAATTATATTATAAGTGTGATAGCCGCAGCCGGCCCCCCCTCTACGTTCACGGCTACTGCTACCCCCCAAAATAGGCAGGCCGGAGATTTTTATTTTAGGATCGATCAAAATGGAACAGCAAGTTATTCTACTGATGGAAGTACATGGCGCACTGATATAAAATGGGAAGATCTGAAAAAGCCCTAGGATACGGTGTGCACGATCTGCACTGAAATCTTATAAAACCAGCGTTGTCGGGAGATAGCATTAAGGCAATACACGTACTAATTATCAGTTCACTATTTATTGCCACCCTTTTCCCCTCCCATATATTTTTTTGGTCTCCTACCTTACAAATAATCCTCTTACTGTGGGCCCTCTTTCTCTGGTTCTATAGAGAGGTAACCAAGGGGGTATCGGAAATCAGGAGAGTTTCTTTTCCACTTCCACTCATTATTTTTTTTATCTTGGCCATCTTTTATACCTTTCACTCCATAGACTATGCCGTCAGCCGCGATTTTCTTTTTTATTTGATTAGTTACATTATGATCTTTTTTCTCGTTAACCAGATCTCTCCTACGAAAGAGGCGCGCTGGATTGTCTTGACAGTCGTCAGCCTAGGCATCTTGACCTCTCTGTATGGTCTCTATCAATATCTCTGGGACTTCCAAGGGCTTATTGTCAAGATTAAGGGGACAGAGACCTTGCCTGCCTCAATATCCCCTTTTACTGATGAGATCATCGCCCGCCTGGGAGCCGGGCGTATATTCTCCACCTTTTTATTGCCAAGCCATTTTGCCGCCTTTTTGGGGATGAGCATTCCCGTGAGCACGGCCTTCGTCCTTACCAACAAAGGGTGGTTAAGATATCTTTTCGGGCTAGCCGTGGCGCTACAGGTCTTTGCCCTTTATCTGACCAAGTCCTTTAGCGGGTGGCTCTCCCTGATCCTCGCCTGTGGTTGTTTTTGCTTTATATATTTGGGTTATATAAAACGGGTGAAGGCTCGATATCTGTTTTCTCTCCTCGGCGGGCTGGTCTTGGTATTGGCCTTGATCTTTGCCGGACTAAGCATCACGCGGCCGGATAACCCGCTTGCCGCCATCGAGAACAACCCGCTGGTGCTCAGGGCCTTGAACTGGGGAACCACCATTGCAATAATCAAGGATAATCCCTTGATAGGGAAGGGGCTTGACACCTTTGGCCTGATCTATCCTTCCTATCAGGAATCAGGGGTGAATGTTGTCCACCACTCCCACAATACCTACCTGCAGTTGGGTGCCGAGATGGGTATCATCGGGACCATCGTATTTATTTGGTTTGCCTGCTGGTGGCTTTGGCGTACTGTCCGTATAGTTAAAGAAACAAAAGATAAAAAGTTAAAGGTCTGGTTAGGGTTTTTGATGATAGGAGGGATGGCCTTTTTTATTCACCAAGCCTTGGATTTCGAGTTCTACCTCCCGAGTGTCACTTTAGCCGGTTTTGCCGTTCTGGCCTTGACCATCGGTGCTCAGAAGAAGGATAAGGTTTATAAAATAGCCTTGAAGAAAAGCAGAAGGTCGCTCTTCACCGCAGGGGGATTCATTGCGACAATAGTGGCTTCCCTCCTCTTACTGTTCCCTTTTTACGGGCAGATGCATTTTCAGCGGGCAAAGGGCCTTCTCGATTCAGGTCCCTATTTCGCAGAAGGCGCTGCTGCAGAGCTCAAAAAGGCCATACGCCTTGATCCCCACAACAGCGAATACCATCACCGGTATGGGGTGTTGCTTGTTCAGAGGCTCTCCCGCCAACGGGAGGGGATCGCTGAGGTGCAGGAGGCGATACGCTTGAGCCCCTGGCGTCACTACTACTATTTTGATCTAGGTATGATATACTTGATCGTGGAGGAGAGGGAAAAGGGGCTTGAGGAAATCAAGAAGGCCTCTCAGCGCTATCCCCTTAATGAGGACTACCACCAATGGTTAAGGGCCATCTATCTCCAGATGGGCAAGAAGGAATTGGTCTCCCAGGAGGAGGAATGGATAGAGGGTATACAGAAAGGAGAAGGGGATTGACAAAGCTCTCCATTGTGATTCCCATCTTCAATGAGGAGGAAAATATCATCCCCCTGTATGGGGAGCTAAAGAACGTTCTGGAAGACATGAGAACGCAGCACGAGATCATCTTCGTCGATGACGGCAGTGTTGATACCAGCAACGAGGTTTTACAAAGATTAGCTCAGAATGATAAAGGGATCAAGATCATTCAATTTCGTAAAAACTTCGGGCAGACTGCTGCCATTGCCGCCGGCGTAGAGCATGCGCAGGGAGAGATCATCGTCACCATGGATGGCGATGGCCAGAACGACCCCCGGGACATCCCCCGCCTTGTTGAGAAATTAGCACAGGGCTACGATGTGACCAGCGGCTGGAGGAGGCACAGAAAAGACCCCCTTCTCAATAAGAGATTCCCTTCTGCCC
>MGQS01000044.1:2477-5186 GCA_001797905.1 Deltaproteobacteria bacterium RBG_16_54_11
ATGGATTGATCTCCTGGCTCACCAGGGTCAAGCTGCACGATTACGGCTGCACCCTGAAGGCATACCGGAGGGATATCCTCAAGGATGTGCGGCTCTATGGTGAGATGCATCGTTTCATTCCTGCCTATGCCTCCTGGGTGGGGGCGCGGATTACGGAGATGGAGGTAGCCCATCACCCCCGAAGGCATGGGAAATCAAAATACGGCCTTTCCCGGACCACAAGCATTATCCTGGACCTTATGACTTTTTTGTTCTTGCAGCGCTACTCAACCAAGCCCATTCGTCTCTTTGGCGGTGCAGGGATGATCCTCTTCGGGCTAGGGGTTTTGACGGGGCTGTTTGTTCTCTGTCGTAGAATCTTTTGGGGAGGGGTCTGGATCAGCCCTATGATCTTGATCTCCTTTCTCTTTATCACCATGGGGGTTATGTTTATTCTGTTGGGCCTCATCGCAGAGATCATCATCCGTACCTACCACGAGTCTCAGAAGAAGCCTATCTATGCGATAAAGACGACTGCGAACCTTGATTGATTACACCATAGAAATGACTTGCCCGGCACAGATTCTGGTCAGCAGGTTTTATCTTACGAGCTAAAATTTTTTTGAGGGTTGATTTACATGTGCGGCATTTGTGGCGTTTGCTTTCCTGATAAAAGACGGGTGGATCTTAACATCTTGAAAAAGATGACTACGACCTTACAACACAGAGGGCCTGATGACGACGGATACTATACCAATGCCGGAATCGCCCTGGGGCATCGGAGGTTGAGCATTATAGACCTTGATACAGGGAAGCAGCCCATCCATAACGAAGATAAGACTGTCTATGTGGTATTGAATGGAGAGATATATAACTTTCCAGAGCTTAAAAAAGAATTGGAAAAGAAAGGACATAGGTTTTACACCAAGACGGATACCGAGGTATTGGTCCATCTTTATGAGGAGAAGGGAGAAGGATGTGTGGAGAGCCTCGCGGGGATGTTTGCCTTTGTCATCTGGGATGAGAAGAGAAGGAAGTTGTTGCTCGCCAGGGACAGGATAGGCATAAAGCCCCTCTATTATTCCTATAACGGCAAGGCATTTGGTTTTGCCTCCGAGCCAAAGGCCCTCTTACAACTTCCCTGGGTAGAGGGAAATCTTGATCCCCAAGCATTGAGCCACTATTTAAGTTATGATTTTATCCCCGCTCCATATTGTATCTACGCGGATATAAGGAAAGTGCTACCAGGGCATCAGGTCATTTATCATGATGGAGACCTCCGTTGCGAAAGGTACTGGGATTTAGACCTGAGCGATCGGTTCGATGGAGATTTAGATGAAAGGGATCTCTGTGAGTTGATTTGGAGAGAGTTCTGTCGGGTGGTCAAGACCCATCTGATCAGCGACGTCCCCTTGGGGGTGCTCCTGAGCGGAGGCATTGACTCTACCTCGGTCCTTGCCGCCCTTAGATACGAGGGGGTGGATGATGTCAAGACCTTTTCTATCGGGTTTGATGATCCCTCTTTTGACGAGTCCAGGTATTTTCGCAGGGCAGCCTCCTTCTTCGAAACAGAGCATCACGAGGAAGTTCTCGCCCCTCACAAGCTCATCGATATTATCCCGCAGGTCACCTCTATCCTCGATGAGCCTTTGGCTGATGCCTCTATTATGCCCACCTATCTCCTCAGCCGATTCACCAAAGGCTACGTAAAGGTTGCCTTGGGCGGTGATGGCGGTGATGAGCTCTTTGCAGGGTATCCCACCTATCAGGCCTTTTTACTCTCTCGCTACTATGAGAAGCTCCCACAGATCATGAAGTCCTTTGTCGAAGCGACGGTAAAGAAACTTCCCGTAGCATTTAAAAACATGAGCTTTGACTTTCGCGCCAAAAAGTTCATCTACGGCATCCCCTATCCCCCGGTGGAGAGATATTACATCTGGATGGGAACCTTCTCACCGAATGAAAAGAAGGAGTTGTTTGCCAGCAGCATAAAGAGAGGGCTAGAAGACCTCAACTCTTTCTATGTGTTGCATGACTATCTCAAAGACAAATCCTTCAGCTCTGAGCTGGGGAAGCTGCTTTATCTCGATACCAAGCTCTATCTGCAGGATGGGGTGTTGGCCAAGGTTGACCGTGCAAGCATGGCCCATGGGTTGGAGGTACGAGTTCCCTTTCTCGATCACCGTTTCGTCGAGTTGGTAACAGGAATCCCCGAACGATTGAAGCTCAAGGGGTTTACGACCAAATATATATGGAAAAGGGCGATCAGAGGCCGCATCCCCGATGAGATCAGGAAAAGGGGGAAGAAGGGGTTTGGTATCCCCATCGGAAAGTGGTTCTGTGGGGAGTTAAAGGGGTTGACCTTGGAGTTGCTTGCAGAAGAAAGGCTTAAGAAACAAGGAATATTTAATCATTCAGTCGTGAAAACTCTTGTTGCTGACCACCTCGCCCGTCGGGTGGACAACAGGAAAAAGCTATGGAACTTATTGATCTTTCAACTCTGGTGGGATAGCTTTGGAGCAAGGAGCTGAATGATGGTGGCTAAAGACAAAAGGATTTTTTTATTCGTTCTCATCATCTTTTTCGGGTTTTGCGCCCTCTTTGCCGCCCAGAAGATAACAGATCCCGACTTCTGGTGGCATCTCAAGACCGGAGAATGGATATGGCAACACAAGGCCATACCCCATACTGATCCCTTCTCTTATACCTTTCGAGGTGCGGAATGGATAA
>MGQS01000045.1:0-4484 GCA_001797905.1 Deltaproteobacteria bacterium RBG_16_54_11
TATCATCATCATCGCCAAGATGGGTATGGCCGGGGAGCGGGAAAAGGCAGCCTGGGTTAAGTACAAGACCATCAGGGCCGTGCAGACCGGTAAGGTCTATACCGTGGACTCCTACCGGTTCTGCAGCCCCACCCCCCTGAGCTTTGTCGAGCAGGTAAAGGAACTGGTGAGGTTGTTCCATGAAGCTCAATAGCAAGTCTCTGTGGTTGGGGTGGATCCTTGTTCTGGCAGTACTCCTCGTTATCGTCTGCCTCTTCTCCCTCGGTGTGGGCGCTGTCAATATCCCTTTACAAAAGGTCCTGGTTTCACTCACCAAAGGCAGGGGGACCCCGGAATACACCATCCTCTTTGCAATACGCCTGCCGCGCATCCTCCTCGGCCTGGCCGTAGGAGGGGGGCTCGCCATCGCCGGGGTGGTGCTCCAGGGCATGTTTCGCAATCCTTTGGTGGAGCCCTATACGCTGGGCATCTCCGGCGGGGCAGCCTTGGGGGTAGCCGTAAATATCGTTGCCGGCGGTCCCGCTGGAATAGGCCTTTTTTCCCTGCCCATCAGCGGCTTTCTGGGGGCGGTGGGAATCATCTCACTCGTCTATATACTCGGTACGCGGGGCGGGGCAGTGAAGCTTGCGCGACTGCTGCTCATCGGGGTGATGGTGAGCTTTATCGCCTCTGCACTGATCATGCTCATAATGGCCATGACAAGGACAGAGGACCTCCATGGGATCATCTTTTGGATCATGGGGTCCCTCGAAGAGCCCGATACCTCACTCATAAGGGCCATGCTTTTCATCTCGCTGGGGGGATTGATTGTATCGCTCTTCTTCTCGGTAGACCTCAACGCCTTCTCCCTGGGTGAGGAGGAGGCCTTCCACCTCGGGGTTCCGGTGGAGCGGGTCAAGAAGATCCTCTTTCTGCTGGCCTCCTTTCTCACCGGCTGCTGTGTCTCGGTGACGGGGATCATCGGTTTTGTCGGCCTGGTGATCCCCCATCTGATGCGCCTCCTGGTGGGGGGTGATCATCGGATACTGCTGGTAACCTCCTTTCTCGCAGGGGCCATCTTCCTCATCCTCTGCGACACCCTGACCCGGGTAGTCATGGCGCCTGTGGAGCTGCCCGTCGGGGTGATAACGGGCTTGGTGGGGGGAAGCATCTTTATCTACGCCCTGAGCAGAAAGGGGGCTTCTTTTTGATGGGTCGGCCAATGCTGGAGATCAAGGGTCTCTCCTGCGGTTACGGCAAGCGGATTGTCCTCCATGGTGTGAGCTTCCAGATAAAGAGGGGAGAGTTTGTGGGGATCATCGGCCCCAATGGCTCGGGCAAGACCACCCTTCTGAGGGCGATCAACGGCCTCCTCCCTCTCACCAAGGGGACTATCTTCCTGGAAGGGAGAGAGACACATCAGATGGCTCGGAGGTCTCTGGCGCAAAAGGTGGCCGTGGTAACGCAATCGCCTGAAGCCGCACCCCCTTTTTCAATCGAGGAGTTTGTCTTATTGGGGAGGATACCGCACTGGGGCAGGTTTCAGCTCCTGGAGACCGAGGGCGATCTCACCATAGCCGAGCAGGCCATGGTCCTGACAGGAATAGCTTCTCTTCAGGAACGGAGGATGGGGGAGCTCAGCGGCGGCGAGCGCCAGCTTGCCTTTTTAGCCCGGGCCCTCGCCCAGCAACCTCAGCTGCTGCTCTTGGATGAGCCCACAGCCCATCTCGACATAGGTCACCAGGTCCAGATCATGGATCTGTTGAGGCGGCTAAACAGGGAGCAATCCCTCACCATAGCGGTGGTCTTGCACGACCTCACCCTGGCCGGGCTCTACTGTGACAGGCTCATCCTGCTGAGTGAAGGTCGCCTCCACAGGCTCGGTCCTCCCCAAGCGGTGCTGCGGGAAGAGGTGATAGAAGAAGTCTATCGGACTGCGGTGATCGTCGTCGAGACCCCGCTGCAGGCCAAGACCGCCATCGTGCCCGTTCCCGGGGGCGATTAAACCGCGTCCGCGTATGGAAAGGGCGTTGGTCATACTCGTTGCCTTTGTGGGCGGTCTCCGCCTCGACGATTCCAGAAACTACCCCTCTCCCGCGCGGGCAATCCGTTTGAGGCATGCAGTAAACCGCCTTTCCTGGCAGTAACCCTTTGTACCCCCTGCTGTTCTCAGAGCGTGCTCTGCACAAGATTACCCTGAGCCCCTGCTCACCCCTGCCTCCTCAAAGGTGGCCATCTGCGTGAGGATCTTTACCCCCGCCTCGATGAGGGGCATGGCCAGGGCGGCCCCGGTGCCCTCGCCGAGCCTCATCTGGAGGTCTAAGATGGGTTTGAGACCCATATGTTCGAGGGCCTTACGGTGTCCCTTTTCCTCTGAGAGGTGACCCGCGAAGAGGTAGCCTTTTACCTTTGGTTCGAGCGCCACGGCGAGCATAGCCCCGGCCGTGGAGATGAAACCATCCACAATGACGGGAAGCCCACCCGCGGCACCCCCCAGGATCCACCCACAGATCCCTCCTATCTCAAAACCACCCACCGCGGCCAGCACATCCAGGGGATCCGTGGAATCAGGGCGATTGACAGCGAGCGCCCTGCTGATCAAAGTCACCTTGTCTTGAAGGCGTCTTTCGTCAAGTCCGGTGCCTTTCCCTGCTATCTCCTCGGGAGGAAGACCCGTAAGGGAGCAAATAACTGCGGCAGAGGCAGTAGTGTTAGCGATACCCATGTCACCCGTGGCGATAATATCCATGCCCCGTATGCGTTCCTCTTCGAAGACCTCTATCCCTCTGATAATAGCCTCCTCTGCCTGTGCTCTCGTCATGGCAGGTCCCTGAACGATATTACCCGTCCCAGGGGCCACCTTTTTATTTCTGAAGCGATCCGGCGCCGATAGCCACAGGGGGTCCGGATCACCCTTGACGCCGAAGTCAGCCACCAGGACTCTGGCTCCCACGTGGCGGGCGATTACGTTTATGGCGGCGACACCCCGTATGAACCCTGAGACCATTTGGCGCGTTACCTCTTGAGGATAGAGACTCACCCCTTCCTCGGCCACACCGTGATCTCCCGCCCCTACCATGATCACCTTATCTCGCAGCTCGCCAACGATCCCTCGCTTTATCCCCGCCATCTGCCAGGAGATCTCATGGAGTCTCCCCAGGGCGAAGGCGGGCATGATGAGGTCTCGGGTACGCTCCTTCGCCTTTTCTACGGCATGTTCGTCAAGGGGCGCAATGTCCTTGAGACAGGTCTTCAGCGCTCGCGTCATGATACCTCCCGTATGACCGTGCTTTATTTCAGGCTTTCCTCTCTTTTCCGCCCGTTCCATCTACGCAACCCACAGATGTATACTGAGGAGCGCAGCCACCTCCGCTAGCTCCTCGGTGGCCCCCAGGGTATCGCCGGTGATCCCACCCACCTTCTTCCTGATAAAGACGGAAAAAAGATAGCAGAAGAGGAGCGTGCTCAACAAGACCGCGAGGCCTCCAATCCCGCCCAGTACCAACGCGAGGACCAGCGAAAGTCCAAGTCCTCCCAGGAAGGTCCGATTTCCCGACGGCTGAAAGACCGTAACGATCCCCTTTCCCCTGGCATAGGGTAAGAAGCAGAGAGGAAGGAGGACCCCCATCCGCCCCATGACGGGGAATAGCATGAGGGGGCGCCAGATCGCCTCTGGGGGCAGATCGTAGATCAAGGCCCCCTTGAGCAACAGGATGCACAGGACCGCCACCGCACCGAAGGGACCGATCCGGGGATCTTTCATAACGGCGAGGGCTTTCTTTCCCGTCTTGCCGCTGCCGAGGGCATCAAAGGTATCCGCCAGTCCGTCCAGGTGGAGCCCTCGGGTGAGAAAGGCCATGGTCACCACTGCCGCTGCCGCTCCCGTCGCCTTACCCGCCAGTATGACGACGATCTCATAGATCCCCCAGACGATGATCCCTAATAAAGCCCCGACCAGGGGAAAGTAGGGAGGGCCCGATTTCAGATTTTCCTTCCATCTGTTCGGAACGGGAATCAGCGTCAGAAAGCTTAGAGCGGCAAAGAAACCCATTACATGATCCTTCTAGCGATCACCAAACTATCATGCTGAACAAGCACGGGAATGAATCCCAAAGACACGGATACCCTCGGTTGGTTCACGCCTCCTGTCGGTTTGGATCGATCTTCATCGGTATCCCTACGACCATCACGTAGAGCTCCTGCGCACATGAGGCCAGTATCTGGTTTACTTCGCCCGCCAAATCGCGAAACCGGCGGGCAAGGATATTTTCAGGTACAATACCCGATCCTACCTCGTTGGTGACGAGGATAACACTATGGGGCGATCGTTGCAGGGTCTCTCCGAGCCGCCGGACTTCCTGACAAATCTTTTCGTCCTCGTGCCCTTGCTCCATCAGGTTACTGAGCCAGAGTGTGATACAGTCTATGATGAGAGTCTTTGGTTCGCAAGCGAGGGCCTCAATAGCACCCACGAGATTAACTTCCTCTTCCACCGTCCGCCACTG
>MGQS01000045.1:4494-4975 GCA_001797905.1 Deltaproteobacteria bacterium RBG_16_54_11
GACCTCCGGTGTCTCTCTATCCGCTGCTCCATCTCTTTATCCCGCACGGCTGCGGTGGCGATAAAGACCACATCTCTTCCCCCGTGCATCGCGAGCTCTTGGGCGAAGCGGCTTTTCCCGCTCCTTGCCCCTCCCGTGATAAGAACGATCTTCAGCTCCCTGCTCCTATCTTTGATCGACACGGCGGTTGCCTTCCCGAGACCATTCTGCGGAAATGAAGCGTTCCCTCCCTGTAGTGGTTGTATCCCGTATCCTCGTCTATTGGCCAGTATAGTCTACAGGCACGTCTTGCAGAAATCAATACGCCGCTAATGTGATACCCACATAAAGGGCTGTTTCACGCTAAATCCTCTTCCGACTTGGAAGGATTTCTGCTAGCATAGCTGCGTGACCTCAAAACCAGTGCCACTGTCAGCGATGATCAGGGCAGTTATATTTGACTGGGGTGGCGTCTTAATCGACGATCCGGCACCAGGACTTA
>MGQS01000045.1:5154-7945 GCA_001797905.1 Deltaproteobacteria bacterium RBG_16_54_11
ATGTCTACTCCCCCAAAGAAGAGATGTTCTCTTTTATAGTCCGCCTAAAAGATGCGGGGTATAAGATCGGCGTTCTATCCAACATGGAGATGGCGATGATGGACTATTTCAATGAGCAGGGATATGATATGTTCGATGTAACAATCTTTTCATGTGCAGAAGGAGCTCGAAAACCGGAACAGTGGATTTATAAGATCGCCCTGGATAGACTGCAGGTAATGCCCCGTGAAACGGTTTTCATTGACGACAAGGAAGAGAACATCGCTGCTGCTGTAGGGCTTGGCATACATGGCATATTATTTACGAGTCCTGGGCAGGTTATAAAAGAACTTATCGCTCTTCCGGTCAATACGGTATTAGAGCTTCAATCCACCCCTTAGGTGATGTCCTTCCCCTTGGTGACTCCTGATGGGACCCAAATGATACCTCGATAGATCCAGAAAACCCTAGGGCAAGGAAAATCTGGGGTTAACCCTGAGACTGGGAATTTCTCTTCATTGCGTGAGGGTTACCAGAGAGCCGTCCACTTCCAATTGGCTGAGCGATGAAAAGACGATGAATATCCGTTCGTTGTTGCTCTTCGGGTCACCAGGGACGAGAAAGAAGCCGGGTTGCTCCATGTTGATGGCATGGGTATACCCGGAAACCGTTTCGCCATCTTTAAACACAACCCGTATCTTCTTCCCTGATCCTGGAAGGGCATCAGGGCCCTTTGCCTCTTTGTAATCTTTATCCCCGCCGAAGTCTTTCACAAAGAAGATCGCCTTGAGATGGTCCACAACGATCTTCTTCATCTCCTCGCCATGCATGCCTCCGACTGCAAGGTGAAATAAGGGCCTCTTGGGGAGAAAGTCGGCGGTTGTACCCTTTAAGACATTTCCGCTCTTTTCATGCACCACAATCTTATTTGCAGGCATACGATAGCCTCCTTGCACCAAAAAGGTGCGGCTATGTTCTAAGACTGAATCGGTTTTTTTGGGAATTGTTCATAAGACAATAGTTAAGAATGAGGCGCGTGTCAAGAAGAAATCTCCTGCCGGCGGGCCGGGTGACCCTGTTAAAAAAGGTTTACTATCAAATACTTACGTTTTCTGCGTGGTAAAGCCTCACCCCTTTTTTTGCCGTTTTAAAGAGGTAAGATGGCATCTCATCGTCAATTTTATTGGCTATGTTTGCCGCGGTTTTACCGCACACATCAAACGACGAAGGTTCCTTTTACACGCTTCGAAACCAGAAAATATGGCACCCATATCACGCTAGCTATAAAAACTCGTATAAGTTCCAGCAAAGATCCCATGTCCTCTTGAGCGGCTATAAAAGGGATCAAGTCGGCAGCAAAATAGTCTATAGCGACAAAAACCAGGTTAGAAAGCAAAAGTATAATGATCAGCGTCGGGACAAACTGCCTTCTTTGAAAGAAAAAAATAGCAATAATAATCGGCAATAGAATGAACAAGCAATTTCCTATTACCTCAAAAAGCAATAAGGGCGCCCACAATGGATGATAAGCTTCTGCGCCGGGTGTTGTTAGACGAGACCAGGCATCACCTGAAAATACGGGTAACAAGTCTTTGACGATCACGACCAATAACCGTATCGGTGTCAAGATTAAGCCTATGGCGACGAGTAGTAACCAACCGCCGATTTTATCATACTGCTCCTGTTTAATGTCTACATCTTGTTGTGCCTTCATTCCAGCCTCCCTTCTTTAATGCAGATCTCGGCTAACTGATTTATATCCTAACCGATTAGTTTCTTACGCAAGAAGAATAACATAAGCGATAAAAAAAGAGTAAAAATACAAAAGCCTTCAAGGATACAGAATGCCCTCGAAGGCCTCATGCAATAATCAGCAGATTCTTTTTTTGTTCTTCTGACATCTTCTCGGGGTCACTCCCCGGATATCAACGCTTACAAATCCCAGGCGGCCCGCGCCCCCTCTTCGGTGGCCTCGATGATCCGCCGTGCGCTGCGGGCATCGCCGATCACCACATGCGGTATCCCCGCCTCTTCGAGGGTTGCCTTGAGGTCGTCCTTCGATCGCAGGCCCACGGCTACCACCACCTGATCGATGGGTGATACCGTCGCTTCCACGCCCTCCGTCTCGATCGTTACCTGATCTGCCCCGATCGCCTTGACGCAGGTATTAAAAAACATCCGGCAGTTGCGATCCCGCAGCCGCTTGTGCAGCATGTATCCGTGGGAGGTGATTTTTAACACCGGCGACCGTTTCATGATCTCCACCAGGGTCACCTCGCTGCCGCGGTCCCCCAGGTAGTCCGCCGTCTCCATCCCGATCAAGCCTCCGCCGATCACGAGCACCTGTTTCCCGGGCGAGACTGCGCCGCTCAAGAGCAGCCAGGCATCGCAAATGTGCGGACAATCGATGCCCGCTATCTTGGGAATGATCTTTTCCCCGCCCGTGGCCAGGATCACGTATTCGGGCTTCTTCTCACGGAGCATGGCTTCCGTGACTTCCGTGCCCTTCTTGATCGTTATGCCTGTCCCCTTTACCTGATTGATCAGCCAATCGATCCACTCGCCGTATACCTCCTTGTGCGGCGGTATCCGGGCGTATCGGATCTGGCCCCCCAGTTCCTGATCCTTCTCAAAGAGGGTGACGGTATGGCCGAGCCGAGCCGCCTCAAAGGCCGCAATCAACCCCCCCGGACCCGATCCGACGACCCATACCGATCTCGGCTTTGCCGCCGGTCCTGCGGGGTAGATCGTCTCCTGTCCCGTCTCGGGGTTGATGGAGCACCGGATGTTCCCCTCGCCGAGCATCTCCCGC
>MGQS01000045.1:7996-10645 GCA_001797905.1 Deltaproteobacteria bacterium RBG_16_54_11
CCCTGCCGGGATTTGATCATGAAATCGGGGTCTGCCAGGAACTGCCGGCCGAAGGCAACCAGATCGGCATCACCCCGGCCAATAACCTCGTCGGCCAGCGCCGGGTCGGTGAAACGCCCCACGGCGATAACGGGCACGTCCACCACATCCTTGACCTTCCGGGCGAGCCGGACGTTGAAGCCGGGCTCATACTCGGGCGGAGCCTGGGTAATGCCTCCGGGGCTTCCGTGGGTCCCGAAGGAGGCGTGGATGATATCCGCCCCTGCCGTCACGAAATCGGGCAGGATCGTCTGCATGTCATCGGCGGTGTAGCCGCCCTTGATAAATTCCTCCGCGGAGATCCGGATCGATACGGGGAACTCGGTTCCCACGGCCTTCCGCACCGCACGGATCACCTCGATGACAAAGCGCGACCGCTCCTTGACGGTCGCCCCGCCGTATCCGTCGGTCCGCTGGTTCGATAGGGCCGAGAGGAACTGGGTCAAGAGATAGCCGTGGGCGCAGTGGATCTCCACGGCGTCGAAGCCCGCTTCCCGGCCGCGGCTGGCTGCGGCGCCGAAGGCGGCGATTACTTCGTTGATGTCATCGATGGTCATCTCCCGCGGCGCTCCCTTAAATACGATGCTCGGTATGGCAGATGGGCCTATGGCCTTCCCCTGGCTGAGCAAGAAAAAACTCTCGCGACCCGCATGGTGAATCTGCATGGCGACCCTGCTGCCCGCCTCGTGGGCCAGGGAAACTATCTGCTTGAGCCCCGGTATAAAGCAATCATCGTAGGCACCGAGCTGGTTGGGGCTGACAATACCGCCGGGATGGACACCCGTAATCTCCGTAATAATCAAACCCGGTTCTCCCTGCGCGCGACGCCTCAAATAAGCTATGTTCTCCTTACTCACCGTCCCGTCGGCGTTCCCGAGGTTTGTCCCCATAGGGGGCATAACCGCCCGATTCCTGAGTTCCATCGTCTTGATGGTGATGGGGGATAGCAGGTGATTTAGTGCACTCATATGGCTCTCCTTATCAGTAATAAATACGTTGCTCAATCGGACCTCAATCGCAAGAAGGTATTTTCCAATAATCGCAGGGGGTAAGAGTCGCCGTGCGAGAGCGCTTTTTCAGGGTTTTATTATAGTATCAGGGAAATAGGCTGTCAACGGGTGTCTCCTTGGACCCGATTTTTTACCTATGCGAAGTGGAAGATCCAATCCCGGCAACAACGGGACAGCCACATCTCCCCCGGCTGTGGTTAACCCGGCTTGTTGATCATGCCTTGCAAATACCGGCGCTTTCCTTCTTGACATTATTAAGCTGTTGATATAACGCTTTATCAAATAAAGCGTCTGTGGAAAGGAGAGACAAACCCATGGATTTGAAGATCGACGGCAAGATAGCAATAGTAACGGGCGCTGGAAACGGGATCGGCAGGGGAATTGCGAAGCGTCTTGCCGAGGAGCGAGCTACCGTCATAGCAGCGGATCTGAATGGAACCGATGCGGAGAGGGTCATCGCTGAGATCACAGCCACGGGAGGAAAGGGGCTGGCGCTGCAGACCGATGCAACGGACGAACAGGCAGTTAGTAACATGGTTCGCCACGTCATGGAGGCATTCGGACAGATCGATATACTCGTTAACAATGTGGGAGGCGGATCAAGCTCGGCACTCATTATCAATCTTCCTGCTGAAGATTGGGACAAAACGATAGGGGTTAATCTGCGGAGCACCTTCCTTTGCTCGCGTGCCGTGGCACGGGAGATGATGCCTCGCAAGCGGGGCAGGATTATCAATATCGCATCCATATCGGGGAAGATCGGAGAGTCGCTGATCGGCGCTTATTGTGCAGCGAAGTTCGGGGTCATAGGCCTCACGCAGGTCATGGCCAAGGAACTTGGTCGATATGCGATTACCGTCAACGCGGTCTGTCCCGGATACGTCTGGACGCCCGGGTGGCAGCAGCTCGCACAGTGGCTCAAGGACAACTTTTCCACGATGGCCGATAAAAGCCTTGAACAGATATTCGAAGAGCGGGTGAAGGCGGCAAGCCCTTTAGGACGTCCTCAGACAGCCGGGGACGTGGCAAGCCTTGTGGCATATCTGGTATCGGAGGAGGCTCAGAGCATAACAGGCCAGGCCATAAATGTCGACGGCGGCGCCGTAATGCATTAATCAGCTGACAAAAGGCAGAGCAACCGGAGGAATAAAAAGGGAGGGGCATCTTGGTCATTCCCTGTCCCTTATCATCGAGACGTCAATAAATGGCAGTAGAGCGAACTATCAGCCTTTTTTCAGAAATTTTTACTTGATAAAGAATCGATACGGACCCATATTCTCTTTAAGATGTTACCAACGGTAGAATAAGCTTAAAAATATAACTGTTTAGCTTCTGAAGATAAGGAGGAAGGAAAATGTTAAAACGGACGATTTTGGCTGTTGCGGCGGTGTTTATCGCGTGGTCTGGTATGGATTTCATTCTCCACGGATTGCTTCTTCAGTCCACCTACGAGGCGACTGCCAACCTCTGGCGTCCGATGGATCAAATGAACATGCCTCTAATGTATTTCGTCACGCTGGTATTCACCGTGTGTTTCGTTTTGATCTATGGGCTCCTGGTCGGGCAGAAATCTCTGGTGTCGGGCATCAAATTCGGAGCT
>MGQS01000046.1:0-277 GCA_001797905.1 Deltaproteobacteria bacterium RBG_16_54_11
AGGGATGGAATAGGGCTGGAAAAGTGTTCTATCTTCATTCTCTGCCGTCTAAGACAATGAGATCAGGATTTAGGCAATGTCAAGGTGCGCCCCTGATCCACCCGTCAATGGCAATCCTCGCAGACCTCTCCTCGCCATGCCTCGAAGCCCTCCCGGGCAATGATCGGCACCATGATCAGGGCGGCTACTGGATCGGCCCACCACCACCCAAACAGGGCGTTCAAGGCCAGCCCTCCAAGCAATATGGCCGATAGGTACGCGCATAGATCGGTTTGGC
>MGQS01000046.1:385-1197 GCA_001797905.1 Deltaproteobacteria bacterium RBG_16_54_11
TCGCTTGCGATTAATGACTTTACAGCCTCGAAGCAGACATAGGCGGCTAACAGGAAAAAGCTGCCACCGACCAGTCTGAGGGCGAGCCGCTCGCGGCTTTCGTCGTGCGCAGGCGAGGCGAGCCGCCACAGCAGGATTGCCCCGGACGTGCATTCGATGAGTGAGTCCACCCCGAAGCCGACAAGTGCGATGCTGCCGGCCAGCCATCCGGCGCCGATCGCAACAGCGGCCTCCAGCATGTTCCAGCCGAGGGTGAAATATTCGAGCCTCCGCCCGCGCCGGAGATGACGCGCACGGTCAGCATTGGGGCTGGAGGCGCATTCAGCAGTCTTGTTCATAAAGTCAATGAAATCAGAACTTCGTCCCGTGTCAAACCGCACCCCTTAATCCTTTTCCTTCGTCCTCGCTTGCCGAATCATTGCTACCGGAAGCCACAACAGGCGCCAGTTGGCGATGTCGAGCAAAGGAATAATCAGCGTCAAGCCTTTGTCCTCGTGTGGATAAATGATGTAGGAAAGAGCGGCAAGGATGAAGGACACGATGGGAACGGTGGAATGATGATGAGCAATCCCGTGCCTTTTATTCCTCATATTGCCAATCACAGAACGCCAGTTCATCGCGACGATGCATAGCGCAAAGACCAGGATAATAATCGCGATAATAAGCCGGGCAGTGGTCATGTTATTTCACCTCATATTTAAGATTTGAATTTTCCGCTTAAATTATAGCACATGATAGGGGGCTGGTCTCAAAGTTCGCAGGTACTAAGGGCAGGACTTTTCCCCAAGTCAAGGCGCGACCCCGCTGTTCTA
>MGQS01000046.1:1209-16302 GCA_001797905.1 Deltaproteobacteria bacterium RBG_16_54_11
AGAACGTTTGTGATCAGCAGCGACTATCAGTCGTTAGCTGGAATGCCTTGTTGTGGTTCATAAATTCTTCTCGATAATCTCCTTGATGTACCTCGGGATGTCTTTCTGAAGTTCCTTCGTTCTTCTTTTGAGGCGGTCGTAAACTGAGACTTCTTCACCAGACCACATAATGTCCACCCGGCGCGCTTGTCGCATGGCGATATGGTCATAGTCTTCTGGATAAGCCCAGTAGCATCTCCGGCATATCTCCGGTTTCTTCATCTCTTGCCAGTTGACACAGTGTTCGCACGACCAAGACTTGGCGCGGTTAGCTGACCCGCAGAGAAGCATGTACGACTTCGGATCATCCATTATCATTTCATCATCTCCGACGACCTCGAATGGAATTCGATGGTCGATCTGAAGAAGCCGCTCTTCAAACTCTTCCAGATAGATGGCGCAACGACATCCGTGAAGATCGATCAATTTCGCCTTGAGCTGCTTGGCGAAGGCGGTTCGGCCTCTAAGCTTTGAGAATCTTGCCTTCTTGGGGTCGCCGAAACGATAAGCCCCGATCTTACGGCCATCACTGCCGGCAACACGGAACATCTCCAATGGAATGCCTTGTTCCTTGACATCCCGAGCTGCCCTCGGAGGATGGTTGTATCCGTACTTCTCTTTCAGTTCCTCAGTTGTGATTTGGCCATGCTTCAGAATATGATCAATTACCGTGCGGGGCCGCTTAGCTGTGACCGCCTTGCACTTCTTCACGAATTCGCGGGGGAGATCCTTCGCTTTCAATTGCGGCTCTCCATAAGGCAGAGTTGCTCTCCTCGTGTGTAGCGATATACTGTCGGGACATTCGCCAGTTCGTCTGCAAGGCTTGGGGATAAATACAATGACTCAATGGTAACATCAACTCTGCCCAAGAGGGTTGCTTGGGTAGACCGGCCTGCATAAAGCTCAATCAGTGTCAGGTTAAGTTCTTCTGGGAGGGTTTTGCCAAAGGTCTTAGCTCCGGTACGGCCATCGTAGCTGACCAGATAGCGAATGCCTTGCTGGTTCAAACCATCGAGTGATTCGACAAATTCGCAGAATTGCACGCTCTGCAAGTATCGCGTGTCTCTGTTGCCACAAACCCCCTGGTATGGAGGGTCCATATAGACAAGGTCAGCCTGTGTGACTTTTTCAAGAATGTCACGGTAGTTCACCGACGTGACTGTTGTCTTTCCCTTCAAATAATATGAGGAGCCAAGAACTTGCTGGTTCATTGTTTCCGGTTGCATTCCCTTTCGTCTGTTGTCTGGACTCTGGTTAAACTCGCCTTGCGAATTGTATCGAACAGAGCCCTTCACACAACGAGCCAGCAGATATAAAAAAAGGTCGGAACGACCAGTACGATTGAAGTCATCCCTTGCATTGTCATAGAAAGACCTCGGGTCATCTAGTTGCCTCTTCCAGAGTGCTTCATATTGGGAGGCGATTTTTTCTGGTGTTTCGATGATGGCACGCCATAAGTCCATGAGGGGCTTGTTTAGGTCATTGATATGGTAGCGCTTGCCGAGCTTATTCACTGCTGCGGCTATGGTGATAGCAGCCGAACCGGCAAATGGCTCGTACAGCGTCTCGAACTTCTCCGGGAAGTACCGTAGAATATCCGACGCAAGATTTCTCTTGCTGCCTTGGTAGGGTATAGGATGTGGAATTGTTCTTGTCTTCATATTATCTGTTCTTTTCTATACTCTAACTTATGAATAGCTAGAAAATTTTCTATATATTACTAAAGACGGAAATTCTGCCTTTTGTTTTCCGTAATTCAATTATTATATCGTGATAAACTGGAAAGTAAACAGAATTATAAAGAGTGTGAGAGCCTGAAAATTGGTGATAGGTTCGCCGAAGGAGGGGTTTTTCGTGGTGCATTCGGGGTGGGTCATAATAGAGCCATCCCCCGTAAAGACGGGGGATGGCTGGGCTATCTTACGTCCCCATCTCCCACGATGAAAGATACTTTTCCTGTTCCGGGGTGAGGGTGTCGATAGCGACCCCCATGGCCTTGAGCTTGAGCCTGGCGATCTCTTTATCGATATCCATCGGCACGCGGTAGACCTTCTTTTCTAGTTTCTTGGCGTTCTTGGCCAGGTACTCGCAGGCCAGGGCCTGGTTGGCAAAGCTCATATCCATAACACTCGAAGGGTGCCCCTCAGCCGCTGCCAGGTTCACGAGCCTGCCCTCGCCCAGGACGTTGATCCGCTTGCCCTTGGCAAGGGTATATTCCTCTACAAACTCCCTGACCTTGCGCCGCTTGGTCGCTATCTTTCCCAGCCCTTCCAGATCGAGCTCCACGTTGAAATGGCCGGAGTTGGCCACGATGGCGCCGTCCTTCATCAGCTCAAAGTGCTCCTTCCTGATGACCTTGATATCCCCGGTCAGGGTGACGAAGAAGTCGCCTATGACTGCGGCCTCGGCTATGGGCATGACCCGGTAGCCGTCCATCACGGCCTCCAAGGCACGCAAAGGATCTACCTCGGTGATGATCACGTTGGCACCCATGCCCTGGGCCCGCATGGCCACCCCCCTGCCGCACCACCCGTATCCGCAGACTACGAAGCAGGAGCCGGCCAGCAGGCGGTTGGTGGCCCTGAGGATACCGTCGATGGTGCTCTGGCCGGTGCCGTAGCGGTTGTCGAAGAGGTGCTTGGTGTCGGCGTCGTTCACCGCGATCACCGGGAACATCAGCACCCCTTCTTTCTCCATGCTCCTCAAGCGGATGACGCCGGTAGTGGTCTCCTCGGTGCTCCCGAGGATGCCCTTCACCAGACCCTCCTTGTCTTTGGGAGAGAGCCCGGTAACCCATTCCTTGACCGGTGGCGCGAGCTCATCCAGCCTCCCCCATCCGATCATGTGCAAGGCGGAGACCAAGTCCGCGCCGTCGTCCATGGTGATGGCAGGGCGATGGGCAATGGCCTCCCGGATGTGGCGGTAATAGGTCGCGCCGTCCTCCCCCTTGATGGCGAAGGTCGGTATACCCAGGTCCTCTACGAGCGTCGCAGCTGCGTCATCCTGGGTGCTCAAGGGGTTGGAGGCGCAGAGCACCACCTCCGCGCCGCCGGCCTTCAAGACCTCGGCCAGGTTGGCCGTCTCAGTGGTGATGTGCAGGCAGGCGGATACCCGTATGCCCTTCAAGGGCTTTTCCTTGGCAAAGCGTTCTTTTATTAGCTTTAAGACCGGCATCTCGTGTCCGGCCCACTCGGTCCTCAATTTTCCCTTTTCAGCCAGTTTCTTGTCTTTGATGTCACAGTTCAAGCGCAGTCTCCTCTCAATTCAGTAGTTCTGTCTTTATCTCAATACAATACTCTCAACCCCTCTCCTGGGAGAGAAGAAGATTTGATATACTCACTGTTGACTCCCCCTCACCTCCATCCTCTCCCCCTGCGGGGAGAGGAGGACGGGAAGATTGTGTTCTACCTGTTCGAGATAATTACCTTGAACCCTAGAACACTTGACCCCTGTCGCTCTGCGACATCCCGCTTCCATAAATTTATAATGAGGAACGGGATAGACCCCTAGACCCCTCCCGCTTTGCGGCCCCCTACCATTCGAGTGTTCTTATGAATGGGGTGTCGCAAAGCGACAGATCTGGCCAAAGGGCCACCTTCGGCCGCAGTCCATAAAATCTGAATTAAGTCCCGCCCTACTTTATATAAAAATCTGAATGGCGGGATGTCGCAGGGCGACAGAGCGGGATTGACCCCCACTTTTTTAAAGTTTTCCTGCTGCCTTTTTTAGGTCATCCACCCTGTGTGTCCGCTCCCAGGTAAACTCCGGCTCGCTCCTGCCGAAGTGGCCGTAGCAGGCGGTCTTTTTATAGATGGGACGTAGGAGATCAAGATACTGGATGATCCGCGCGGGCCTGAAGTCGAATATCTCGTTCACGATCTTGGCCAGCTTATCAGGCGGGATCTTTCCCGTGCCCCTGGTGTCCAGCATGATGGAGACAGGCTCGGCCTTGCCGATGGTGTAGGCGATCTGGATCTCGCATATGTCGGCCAGACCGGCAGCCACGATGTTCTTTGCTACGTGCCGGGCCATATAGGAGCTGCTGCGGTCCACCTTGGAGGGGTCCTTGCCGGAGAAGGCGCCGCCGCCGTGCCTCCCCTGTCCGCCATAGGTGTCGACGATGATTTTGCGCCCCGTCATCCCGCAGTCCGCCAGAGGGCCGCCGGTTACGAACCTGCCGGTGGTGTTGATATAGTATTTGGTATCCTTATCCCTCAGCCTTTCCGGTATGACGTTCTTGATCACCTCCTCGATGATCCCCTCTCTGAGCGCTTCGTTCTTGACATCCGGCGTGTGCTGGGCGGCGATGACGACAGAGTCCACACGCACCGGTTTCCTGTCGATGTACTGGACAGTCACCTGGGACTTGCCGTCGGGACGCAGAAAGTCGAGGATATTGTTCTTGCGGACGTAGGCCAGCCGCTTGGTAAGCGAGTGGGCAAAGGCAATGGTCATGGGCATGAGCTCAGGGGTTTCATTACAGGCGTAGCCGACCATGAGGCCCTGGTCGCCTGCACCCTGCTCCTCGCTGTTGACCCCCCGGGCAATGTCCGGGGATTGCTGATCGATAGAGGTCATTATCGCGCAGGTCTCCCAATCGAAGCCCATAGCGGAATCGTTGTACCCGATCTCCTTGATGGTCTCCCTTACGATCTTGGGCATTTCCACGTAGCACTCCGTGGTGATCTCCCCGGCGATAAAGGCGAGCCCGGTGGTCACGAGGCACTCACAGGCGACCCTGCCCCTGGGGTCATCTTTGATGATGGCATCGAGGATGGCGTCGGAGATCTGATCGGCCACCTTATCGGGATGCCCCTCCGTTACCGACTCGGAGGTGAACAAAAAGTTGGTCATAGCCATGGATATATTCCTCCTTCTTCTTTTATTCCTTACATTGGATGAAGTCCTCTGGAAATCGTTCGGCCATCTTCTTTCGGATGAAGAGCTCGGTTTCTTTAGCGGTGGAGAATTGCAAGACCTCCTTCAGGAGACCTTCGCCCTCGGTGTGGGTAGAGCGCCGCAGGACCTTTTTCACCCGGGGTATGGCAAGGGGGTGCATGCTCAACTCATCGAGCCCCAACCCCAAAAAGATCAGGGTGTAGAGGGGGTCGGCGGCCATCTCGCCGCAGATCCCCACCTCAATGCCCTCCTTATGGGCGATGTCCACCACCCCTTTTATATTGCGCAGGATGGCCGGGTGCAGTGGCTCGTAGAGATAGGATACATGTTCGTTTACCCGATCTATAGCCAGGGAGTACTGGATGAGGTCATTGGTGCCGATGCTGAAGAAATCTGCCTCGCAGGCGAGGATATCGGCGGTGATGGCGGCAGAGGGGATCTCGATCATAACCCCGAGGGGGATATCCGGATCGAAGGCGACCTTCTTGGCCCTCAGCTCATCTTTGGCATCCTCCAGGATAACCTTCACCTGCCGGAGCTCCTCCACCCCGGAGATCATGGGCAGCAGGATCTTGACCTTGCCATAGGTACTGGCCCGCAGGATCCCCCGCAGCTGCGCCTTAAAGATATCCTGCTCCATGAGACAGAACCGAATGGCCCTCAGACCCATGGCCGGGTTCATCTCCTCGGCCAGCTCGATGTGGGAGGCGAACTTATCCCCCCCGAGGTCGAGGGTCCTGATGGTGACGGGGTAGGGGGCAATCTTCTGCACCAGTTGTTTGTAGACCTGGACGTGCTCCTCCTCATCGGGGAGGGTCTTTCTATTCAAGTAGAGGAATTCGGTACGATACAATCCTATCCCCGCGGCTCCGTACTGGATGACGGCGGGGATCTCCTCAATAAGCTCTATATTGGCCTGCAGGGTGAGGTAATATCCGTCCTGGGTCTCAGATGTGAGAGGCGCATACTTGAGCAGCTCCCGCTCGAGATAACGGTAGCGTTGCTGCTTGAGTTGATACGCCTTGATGGTTGCCGGCGAGGGATCGACGACGATGATACCTTCGGTGCCATCGATGATGATCGTTTCTCCCCCTGCCACATAGGTCGTGATGTCTTCCAGCCCCACGACGGCGGGGATCTCGAGGGAACGGGAGACTATGGCCGTATGGGATGTCTTTCCTCCTACCTCGGTGACGAAACCGATGACCCTCTGGAGGTTTAACTGAATGGTATCCGCGGGGGAGAGATCATGGGCGACCACGATCACCTCTCCTTCAAGATCCTCTATCTGCCTGAGCTCCCTTCCGATGAGGTTGCGGAGGACCCTCTCCACAACATGTCTTATGTCCTCTTTTCTCTCTTTGAGATACTCATCTTCGATGGCATCGAAGGCATCGGAGATCTTGTCCAAGGTGACCTTGAGGGCCCACTCCGTGTTCACCAGTTGCTCCTGGATCATCCGGATGGTCTCATCGCGCAGCATGCGGTCTTCCATCAACTTGAGGTGGACATCGAGGATGTAGGAGTGCTGCCCGAACCCCTTTTCCAAGATACGCTGCTTGACCTCCTCCAGCTGTTTTTTCGATTCTTCGATGGCCGCTTCGAACCGCTTGACCTCGGAAATCACCTGCCCCGCCGTTACCTTGCGGGGAACGAATGTGGCGCGCGAGCGCTCCAAGGGCGCGGCCTTCCCGATGACGATCCCCGGGGAAACCCCGATCCCTTTAAGGGTCTTCTCTTCGCTGTTAGATGGCGTGTTCTTTTTCACCGAATTTACCCTCGATCAGCTTGCCTATCTCCTTCATGGCCACCTTTGCGTCCTTTCCCCAGGCCCTCACCACGATCTTCGAGCCTTGGCAGGCGGCGAGCAGCAGGAGGCCCATGATACTCTTTGCGTTGGCCTCGATCCCATCCTTAGTCACCGTGATGGTGGATTGGAAATTGCTGGCTGTCTGCACCACCATATTGGCCGCTCGGGCATGGAGGCCCAGCTTATTCTTAATAATGAAGGTTCGCTCCTTTACCGGCTCCACTATTGCTTCTCGCCTACCGTATTGCGCTCCAGAATCTCACTGGCCAGGTGGATGTTCTTTTGCCCGTACAATTTGATAAAGGAGGCCAGCTCATCGAGCGTCTTCTCCTCACGCAGGGGGGTGGACAACTTGATCAACATCGGCAGGTTGATCCCCGTCACGATCTCCACCTTCCCCTTTTTCTGAAAAGAAAGGCTGATATTGGATGGCGTGCCCCCGAACATGTCGGTCAATATCAAGACCCCCTTTCCCATATCCACTTTTTTGATGCCCTTCTTGATCCTCGCCTCCACCTCTTCCAGGGGATCGGAAGGGTCTATGGAAATGGGCTCTATGCCCTCGACGGCGCCGACGATTTGTTGCGTGGCCATGAGGAACTCGTCCGCCAAGGCCGAGTGGGTGACGATGACGACGCCAATCATTTTATTCATATCAACCTCGCTCTATATCTCGATGTCTGACCGTGATCTCTTTGCCTTGTTTGCCCAACATGGCGGTCAGGTGCTCGGCGATCACAACCGAACGGTGTTTTCCGCCGGTGCAGCCGATGGCGATGGTCAGGTAAGATTTCCCTTCCTTCTCATACAGCGGGATCAGATATTCGATCATCTCGCTGAACCGGTGGAGAAACTCCGTGGTCTCCTTCTGCTTCAGGACATAGTCCCTGACCGTGCTGTCCTTGCCGGTGAGCCCGCGCAGCTCCCTGACGAAAAAGGGGTTGGGCAGAAGACGCACGTCCATCACGATGTCGGCCTCTGCCGGCAACCCATAGCTGTAGCCGAAAGAGAGCAGGGTTGCCTTCATCCGCTTGGCCGGTACGGTCATCAGACGCTCCATGACGATATCCCGCAGTTGATGGACGTTGAGATCCGAGGTGTCGATGACTTCATCGGCGATCTCCCTGAGAAAGGCCATTTCACCCCGTTCCTCTTTCACCGCCTCTGGCAGGGCTATCCCCCGTTCCTTTGCCACGGGGTGGCTGCGTCTGGTCTCGCTGTAACGTCTGATCAGTGCCTCGTTTGTCGATTCGAGAAAGAGGATCTTTACCTCATGCCCTTTTCCCCGGAGGTCTTGGACGCGTTTTTGAAAATCTTCCAGAAACTCCTTTCCCCTAATGTCCACTGCTATGGCCACCCGCGAGAGCTCACCGGTGGAATGTTGACAGAGTTCGATAAAGGTGGGAATAAGGGTTGCCGGCATATTGTCTATGCAATAGAACCCCATATCCTCCAAGGCCCTCATCGCCGTGGACTTTCCCGACCCCGAGAGGCCGCTGATGATCGTTATCTGCAGCGCTTTCACGCGCTGTTGCGCCGAACCCGCGTGATCCCCCTCATGCACATCGTCTCCCCGTCTTAGGACATAGCATTAATCCAAGGTTTCGTAAGGCTTGCCCGTCATCAATACTATAAGATTTTTATTCTATCCCTTTTTCTTAAGGCCCTTGAGGAGTTTGCGTTCGAATTCTCTGGCCGCATGATATCCCCTCTTCTTGAGGAGGTGGTCCCTGGTAGCCACCTCCACAATGGCGGTCAGGTTTCTGCCCGGCCTGACAGGTATCCTCTTGCGGGGGATCTCCAGCCCCATGATGGTATAGGTCTCCGTCTCCAGTCCCAGGCGATCAGTGATACATTCCTCAGGGTCCACCAGTTCGATGACGAGGTCGATCTGTTTCTTTTCGCTGGTGGCTGATATGCCAAAGAGCTGCTCGATGTCGATGATGCCCAGCCCCCTGATCTCCATGTGATGCCGGCCCAGTTCGTGACTGAAGCCATGGACGGCTCCGCCGCCCCCCTTCTCTATCTGGATGAGGTCGTCCGCCACGAGACGATGTCCATGCATGACGAGGTCGAGGGCGCACTCCGTTTTGCCGACGCCGCTCTTGCCCAAGATGAGGACCCCTACGCCGAGGACATCGAGTAAGACACCATGCAGACTGATGCGGAGGGATTTGCCCTGCGCCATGATCCTCCCCTATGGTAACTCGTAATGTTCGTCCTCTTCGGCGATGAGGCGGTAGATCTCTTTCTCGGAGGCGGCCTCCATCAGCCGTTTTCGCAATCGGCCGTCTTTTAAGATGCGTGATAGCCTGGCCAGGGCTTGCAGGTGTTCGCCGGCGCTCTCCTCCGGGGCAAAGAGTAAGAAAAAGAGATGGGATGGTTTTTCATCAATAGACTGAAAGTCGATACCCTCTCTGGTGCGGCCAAAGGAACAGATAATGTTTTTTATCTCCTTCAGCCTGCCATGAGGTATGGCGATGCCGTCCCCGATGCCCGTACTGCCCAACCGCTCTCTCTCCAGGAGGACCTGTACGGGTTTCTCTTTGTTTGTCAGCCTGCCGTGTTCAACCAAGACGGAGACCAGCTCCTCCAAGACACCCTTCTTGTCTCGGGAGATAAGTTCCCCTATGATGGAATCGGCGTGCAATATGTCCGTTATCTTCATTGCCTCACCTTGCTCAGGCTGACCATGTTTGCCGTCTCTTGGGGCGTTTTGATTTGTCTCTGTGCTTCTTGATCTGACGCTCTATCTTGTCCACGACCATATCGATAGCCGCATGAATATCCTCCATGCTCTCCATCCCGTGTATGACGGCGCCATTGCCGGCCGTGATGTTCACTTCTATTGTATGCCTGAACTTTTCTGTTGAAAAGATTACATGGGCCTCGACAGGCTCCTGGAGATACTTTTTTACCTTTTGGAGCTTCTCACCGATATACGCCTTTAAGGAGGGGGTGGGCTCCATGTGTCTGAAGGTTATGTTGATCTGCATCTGTGCCTCCGTTCGTTTGTGTTCGGTCTGGCTTTTAAAACTTAAAATCTTAGCTAAAGAGGGAGGGGTTGTCAAGGCAATCCCCTCCTCAGGCGGGGGGTCTTACATGATCTTTTTCCTCTCATTGGAGGAAAGGATCTTCATCATCTCCCGGTACTTGGCCACGGTGCGGCGGGCTATGGCGATATTATGTCTCTCCTTGAGCAGCAGGCATATCTTCTCGTCGCTATAGGGCCTTCGGGGGCTTTCTTCTGCGACGACCTGTTTAATCAGGTTTTGTACCCGCTTAACGGCTACCTCTTCGCCATGTCCCCCTACCTTGCCGCTGAAGAAAAACTTCAGCTCATAGATCCCCTGTGGCGTATGGGCATATTTATTCGTCGTGACCCGGCTCACGGTGGACTCATGCATCTGGATATCATCAGCCACCTCTCTCAAGACAAGGGGTTTGAGATGATCGATCCCCGTCTCGAGAAAATCCCTCTGAAACGAGACAATGCTCTTGGCGACCTTGTAGAGGGTCGCCTGTCGCTGCTGGATGCTCCTGATGAGCCAGAGCGCGGATTTCATTTTTTCTTTGAGATAACCGCGGGGGACATCTTTTTTGTCGGCGCTGATGAGCTCACGATAATAGGTGTTGATACGCAGCTTGGGCACCCCATCATCGTTTAAGGCGACCACATAGTCCCCTTCAACCTTATAGACGAAGACATCGGGGATAATAGCCCTCGCCTCTTCGGGACTAAAGGGGCGCCCTGGTTTGGGATCGAGATGCGAGATAACCTCGACGGCCGTTAAAACCTCAGGGAGGGGAACCTTTAATTTTCTGGCCAATTCACCGTAATCCCTGTTTTTGCAGTATGAGAGGTAGCCTTGCACTATCTCTTCCGCCAACGGGTTTCTTTCGGCAAGCCCTCGCAACTGGATGAGGAGGCATTCTTGCAGATCCCGCGCCCCTACCCCCGGAGGATCAAAGGACTGGATGAGATTGAGCACCTCCTCTGCCGTCTTGGCCGAATAGCGCAGTTCCTTACAGACCTCCTCCAGAGATCCCTGGAGATAACCGTTCTCGTCGATATTGCCGATGATAAAGACCCCGACCTCTTGCTCCTGAGGGGATAGGGGGCTCATCCTGAGCTGCCACAGCAGATAGTCGGCAAGTGTGACCTGGCGGGTGATCAGGTTTTCCCACGGGGTCTCCCCTCCATCGGTCCTCGGGGGGGTATAGGAGCTGATGCTGTGGCCCTCCATATATTCTTCCCAGTCTTGATCCTTGACGGATTCTGATTTGGAGGCTTCACCTTCAGCAACGGCCTCCTTTTGCTCTCTCTCCTCTTGTTCCCGCTCCTCCTGACCGCTGTCCTCCTCCAGCACGGGATTTTCTTTAATCTCCTGGGAGATGATCTCCTGGAGCTCCATCCGGGACAGTTGCAGCAGCTTGATGGCCTGTTGCAGCTGGGGCGTCATGACCAGCTGTTGGGTCAACCTGAGATCCTGTTTGATCTCCAAGGCCACCGCTTTTACCCCTTCTTCCCTTTGCGGGGCCGCGCTTCCTTCTGTGTGCGCCCCCTGTGCTCCAATCGGAAGTGCTCCCCGAGGTATATCTCGCGGGCCTTCTTGCTGGCCGCGATCTTCTTCGGGGTACCCATCTCCAATATCCGCCCCTCACTCAATATGTAAGCCCGATCACACACGTGCAGGGCCTCCCGCACGTTGTGGTCGGTAACTATCACCCCGATACCCTTTTTCTTGAGCTGATGGATGATCTTTTGAATCTCGATGACCGCCAAAGGGTCAATGCCTGCAAAGGGCTCGTCGAGGAGGATGAGAGAAGGGGCCAGGACGAGCGCCCTGGTGATCTCCACCCTTCGCCGCTCCCCTCCCGAGAGGGAATACGCCTTGTTCTTGGCCAGGTGGGTGATGTTGAGCTCTTTCAGGAGCTCCTGGAGTCTTCTCTTCTTCTCCTCACGGGCGAGATTCAAGGTTTCCAAGATGGCCAAGATGTTTTCCTCAACGGTCAATTTTCTGAAGACCGACGGCTCTTGCGGGAGATAGGTGATCCCGCGCCTCGCCCGTTGGTACATGGGAAGCCCACCGATATCCTCCCCGTTGAACAATACCTTTCCCCCGTCGGGTCTGATCAAGCCGATGATCATATAGAAGGTAGTGGTCTTTCCGGCCCCATTGGGGCCCAGCAGTCCTACCACCTCTCCTGCATGGATCTTGAGGTTCACCCGATCCACTACCACCCTCCCGTTATATGATTTGATGAGCCCGATGGTCTCCAGGGTCTGTGTTTTATCGGCTGTCATTTTTTCACCTTGTCCGGCAGGATGGTGACGGTTACCCGCTTTTCTCCCCCCAAGACCAGCTTGCCTTCCTCGTAGTAATAGGTGGCCTCTTCGCAGATGATTGTTTTGGTAGTCTGCACCATGCGCACGTTTCCCCGAGCCACGATCTTTTCGATCCCCTTGCCCTCATCGTTGAGAAAGAGCAGGAGGCGGTCGGCATAGAGGGTGAAATCCTCTTGCCTTGCCACGACATCACCGATATAGGTGATCAGCTTTTTCTCGTACTCGGCCTCCAATTGCCGGGAGGTGATGTTGATGGGGCCCCTTTTCCCTTTGAATTCTTCCATCATCTGGGCCGAGGCCGGCTGCACCAGCAGCCACAAAATGATGATAGATATCGTATACGTAAGCCCTTTCATCCTTTGATCACCGTCTGAACCTTTCTCAATATCGAGATTTTTTTCGTCTTCAAATCGACCACGAGCCCCCCCCCCTTGACCTGCACCCCCTTGCCCTCGAGCATGACGGGATCTGCGGTAGTAATCAGCTGCTTCTCAGCGTCATAGCGAAGGGAGTTAGTGGTCACCCGGTAGCCATCGCTGGAAGTGATCACTACATCCCCCCACACCTTGATCTCCTTTTTCTCTTTCATGGATCCCTTATTGCCCTTCATGGTGATGATGCGGCCCCCCTCGGCGTAGAAGGTGACTGCCAGATCCTCTAAGGTGGTGTAGTCGGCTTCGCGGAAATGTTGGCCGGACTTCGCCCTCAGATCCCACTCTTTCTTTTTCCCCTTGGTCTCCACGTAGTGGATATCCTCGAGGGTGAGGTCAGCGGCTGTGTTGGCATCTTGTTTTACCTCCGGGATGATCTCCTCATCATCGCCGTGCCCTCCGAAGAGGAGATATCCCCCGAGTACCGAGAGGACCAGCCCCATGCCGATAAGGATGATCAGCTTGGATAGTTTCATCCATACCTCCTGAGGATCTCATCCCACTTGCCCTGGGCCTGCAGCAGGAGGTCGCACACCTCCCGCACCGCTCCCCTACCACCGGGGCATTGGGTGACATAGAGGGCCCATTGCTTCGCCTCTGGCGCCCCATCGGCCACGACGATGGGAACCCCCACCCGCTTCAAGAGGGTGATGTCGACCAGATCATCGCCGACAAAGCAGGCCTCCTCATCCTTGATCCCCGCCGAACAAGCGATCTCCTCATAGGCCGCTACCTTGTCGTATACCCCCTGGCGAACCCAGAGGACCCCGAGATCATCGGCCCTCTTTTGAACGACCGGCGAGTTCCTGCCCGTCAGCATGGCCACCTCGATCCCCGCCTGTCTGAGGAGCTTGATTCCATGGCCGTCCCGGACATCAAAGGCCTTGATCTCCCTCCCCTCATGATCCATGATGATCCTCCCATCGGTCAACACCCCATCGACATCGAGGACCAAAAGCCTCACCTTGGCCGCCTTGGCGCGCAGCTTTTCAATGCTTGCCCCTGCCATCTCAGACCACCCCGGCCTTGAGGAGGTCGTGCAGGTGGATGATTCCCTGGGGGGTCCTCTCCCCGGCCTTGTCAAAGGCGAACAGGGAGGTGATGGAGTGCTCCTCCATGCGCTGAACGGCCTGGGCAGCCAGGGTATCGGCCTCGATCCACTTGGGGTTTTTGGTCATGACCGCGGCGGCCGTCCTCTCCAAGAGGTCGGGATATCGCTCCAGGGCCCTGCGGAGGTCGCCGTCGGTGATCACCCCCACCAGCTCTTTCCGTGCGTTCATGACCCCCGTCACCCCCATCCGCTTGGAGGTGATCTCCACCAAGGCCTCCTTCATCAAGGCGTCCTCATATACCATGGGGAGCTCCTCACCCCCGTGCATCAGGTCGCGCACCTTGAGCAGGAGCCGCTTGCCGAGCTTACCTCCCGGGTGCAGGATGGCAAAGTCCTCTTTCTTAAACCCGCGCTTCTCCAGCAGGGCGACTGCCAGGGCGTCCCCCATGGCCAGGGTCACGGTCGTACTGGCGGTGGGGGCCAACCCCAGGGGGCAGGCCTCCTCCTCTACGCTCACATCCAACACCACGTCCCCGGCCCGGGCCAGGGTCGAGTTGGCTTTTCCGGTCAGGGCGATCAGTTTGTTCCCATACCGCTTGATGAGGGGGAGGATCTGGGAGAGCTCATCGGTCTCGCCGCTGTTGGAGATGGCCACGACGATATCCTTCTTTCCCAGCATGCCCAGGTCGCCGTGGATCCCTTCGGTGGGGTGCAGGAAGAAGGCAGGGGTGCCGGTGCTGGCCAGCGTAGAGGCGATCTTTTGCCCGATGATCCCCGATTTGCCAACCCCTGTCACCACCACCTTCCCCTCGGAGGAGAGGATCAGTTCCACCGCTTGCACAAATTCCTCATCGATCCTCTCCACCAGTTGCTCGATGGCCTTGGCCTCGATATGCAATACCTGCTTGGCCCGTTCGATGATCATCCTCCATCCTCCTTCACAATCCGATCGATGGCCTTGAGCTGTTTGAGCAGCGGGGAGAGGGCGTCGAGTTGCAGGGAATTGGCGCCGTCGCTCAGGGCCTGCTCCGGGTTCGGGTGGACCTCGAAGAAGACCCCATCCACCCCCGCCCCGACAGCCGCCCTGGCCAGGTGGGGGATCAATTCCCTGTTTCCCCCGGAGGCCTTGCCCGCCCCGCCGGGGAGCTGGACGCTGTGGGTGGCGTCGTAGATCACGGGATATCCCAGACCCCGCATGACGGGGAGCGCTTTCATGTCACTGACGAGGTTGTTGTAGCCAAAGGAGGTCCCCCGCTCGGTGAGGAGGATCTGTTCGTTGCCCGTGGAGGTTATCTTCTCCACCACGTGGGCCATATCCCAGGGCGCCAAAAACTGACCCTTCTTGACGTTGATCGGCTTTCCCGTCCTGCCGGCCTCCACCAAGAGGTCGGTCTGGCGGCAGAGAAAGGCTGGGATCTGGATCACATCCAGGACCTCCGCTGCCGTGGCTACCTCGCCGACGCTGTGGACATCGGAGAGGACGGGCAGCCCGAGCTCATCCTTCACCTGCTGC
>MGQS01000047.1:0-7305 GCA_001797905.1 Deltaproteobacteria bacterium RBG_16_54_11
TCTGGTCGGATGCCCAGGGCCCTTCTCGTGTGGCACGGAAAATGCTTCTACGAAGATCAAGGAAGAGTGAGGAGCGCACATGGAAAAACGATGTCCTTTTTTAAAAGATCAGAAGATGGCCTTTTGTAAGGCATTCCCCGTCAGAAAGATGCTCCCCTATGATCGACTCTATCTCGAGGACAATATCTGCATAAAAGAGCAACACCGTGGCTGTCCCGTCTATCGCGGCAAAGAGGCTGAGCGGGTCTCCGATCATCCCAGTAATAATAAGAAAATATGTTCCTATCTGGAAGTGGAGGATGTCCTCTTCTGCGGGGTTTATCCGGTGAAAAAGATGATACCGTCCAGCGCCTTCAAGCTGGAGTGCCCGTGTACCACCAAGGCCTATATCGACTGCCCTGCCTATCGGCAGATCGCCCAGGGGGATGTCGCTGCAGGCAAGATGGCTCTGGCCACGGTACGGGGCTTCCTGCTGGATGATACGGTCTATTATCACCGAGGTCACCTCTGGCTGCAGCCCGTCAACGGAAAGGTGCGACTGGGATTGGATGACCTTGGCCAGTGGTTGCTGGGGGATATAGAGAAAATCACCTTTTCCCGTCGCAAGGGATGGGTGGAACGCAATCAACCCCTCCTGCGGATCAGTTGTTCCCACGGTACCGCCGAGATCGCCTCACCCTTTTCCGGCAAGGTGACGGAAGTCAATGAGGGGGCTCGCCGAAATAGTTCTATGATCAGCACCGATCCCTATGGAGAGGGTTGGTTGGTAGAGTTGCTTCCGGCCGAGGGGGAGTTGACCCGGTTGGGGCAGCAGGCAGAAGGATTCTGCTCAGGTCCTGATGCCCGTCAATGGTTGGGAAAAGAGGTGGATCGGCTCCACGGTGTGCTGGAAACGGAGATCGGGGTCACCATGAGTGATGGCGGACAGATGATAGACACCCTGCGGGATGTCATCACCCAGAAGCAGTGGGGCATATTAATCAAGACCTTTTTGGAAAGAAAGGAGGAATGAGCCATGTTAGAAATCATTGCCACCATATTTATGGTCAGCGTAGGGGTGACATTTGGGGTGGTCATCTTGGCCTATGCCATCTACATCACCTTTTACCCCTTTGCAAGGACCGTCGGCGGCGGCCTCCAGGTGCTGAAGCACTTTGGAGAGCTGCGGGCAAGGGCCCTCCAGCGCGATTATGTCCTGGCGTCTGATGCTCGGCTGGGCCTCACCATGGCCGATGGCGGTAATCGGATCAAAAAGAAAAAGTCCTCTAAGAGCAAGAAATAACCATCGAGTGACTTAGTTAGACTGCGAGAAGCGGTGCATACAACGGTTAAGGGAGGTGTAAAAAATGGAAGGTTTCACGTACGTAGATATCTTCGCGACAAAAGGCATTGAATACCTGTTGGTGATCGGTTTTCTCCTGGTCCTCGCCCCCTTCTGGAGGATCCTGCGGGTGCCTGCGAGGACAGGTATTGAAGCGGTGAGAAGGGCCATGGCCTCGGTTGCTCAATGGTTTTCTCTCCCCGAGGGATTGTTCTACCACCAGGGACACAGTTGGCTCATGCCGCAAGGTGCTGAACTGGTAAAGGTCGGGGTGGACGATTTTGCTCAGAAGCTCGTGGGAAGGTCCAACAAGATAGATCTTCCTAAGGTTGGTTCACGAATTGAGCAGGGAGCAGTGGGATGGAAGCTTGATATCGGCAAAAAGAATATCGACATGCTCTCCCCTGTTACCGGAGATGTCGTCGCCGTGAATAAAGACATCGCAAAAAATCCCGACCTCATCAATCAGGATCCCTATGGAAAGGGATGGCTTATGATGGTCAAGCCCGACAACAAGCGTGCGACGGTAAAGAATCTCCTCACGGGTAAGGTGGCAACGGCATGGATGGATAAGACGGCGGATACGCTGCGGGAGCGAATGGGAGGCGAGCTCGGGGTCGTGTCCCAGGATGGTGGTCTTCCCGTATCAGGCATTGCCAAGGCCCTTTCTCCTGATGCATGGGACAAGATAGCGAGCGAATTTCTTCTGACACAAGAGTAAAACGGGTACAGTGAAACATCAACCATATGAGGGCAAACCTTCATTGAAAGGTTTGCCCTCAATATTTTGCAAAATTGTTATCAAATATTGGCTGACTAATGAAAAAAAGCACAAAAAAATGCTTGTTTAAACCGGAGAAATGGCATACAATGCGGCACCATCTCAGCCGCTTGAAGAAGGCTCCTTTGAGAAGAAGGGTATAAGATTATTAAGGCAACATGAGGACCGTTCAAGGTGGCTTCCAGGTGCACGAGGAACATGGTTGAGTAGAAAGTGAAAACTATCGATTAAAAAAATAGCCTTATCGCTTTTGACGAGAAACTGTAAGGAGGAACACGAATGGATAGGAGGAAATTTCTCAAAAGTCTCGGTATCGGAATGGCAGGGATGACCTGCGGGGGTATCCTGGCGCCGGGAAGGCTCAATGCCAAAGGAGTCGTCGAGGGTAAAGAGTTTCTCGGCATCCTCATCGACACAACCCGGTGTATCGGGTGCCGCAGCTGTGAGCTGGCATGTGCAGAGACATACGATCTTCCCATTCCCGATATCGAGGATGACTCTGTCTTTGAAAAAGAGCGGCGCACAACGGAAACTCAGTGGACAATCGTCAATCGCTATAAAACGGATAGAGGAACCGTATATGCCGTGAAGCGGTGCATGCATTGTAATCAGGCCGCTTGTGTATCGTCCTGCCTCGTGAAGGCGATGAAGAAGAGGCAGGAAGGACCTGTCACGTGGGGTGAAAATTGCATGGGCTGCAAGATGTGCGCATTTTCGTGTCCTTTTGACAAGGCGATACTTGAAGCCCACAGCCCGAGCCCGCGGATCAGGAAGTGCTTCCTGTGCTGGGATAAGAGGCTCGTGAAGGGCGAGATCCCCGCCTGCGTCGAGGCCTGCCCGACAGAGGCCTTGCTCTTCGGCACCAGGAGAGAGCTCATCGAGGAGGCCAGGGGACGAATCTATCAATATCCCGACCGTTATGTCCACAACATTTACGGCGAAACCGAGGTCGGCGGCACGTCCGTTATGTATCTTTCCGCCGTGCCCTTCGAACAGCTCGGGTTCCGTACGGACCTCGGAACTACCTCCCTTCCCGAATTGAGCACGGGCTTCCTGTACGCCGTTCCTATTATTTTCGTCTTGTGGCCTGCCTTTCTGCTCGGCGTCCACCGAGCGACACAGAAGGAAGAAGATTAATAACTACCGACATAATAAAAGGAGACCGCGATGAGGGGTAAACAGGCATCACCGGAAAAACGGACGCTGAAGGACTTTATAACTTTCATTATCGCTGAGTTAAAGCCGCGGGGTAAGATCTTTACGCCGTTCAACATAATCTCCGCCCCCATATTAGCCCTCGGGATAATCCTCATCATATATCGCCTCATCTATGGGTTGGGTACGGTTGTCGCCGAGGCCCCCGGCTTCCCGTGGGGGATATGGATAGGTTTTAACGTCATGGTGGGGGTAGCCTTTGCAGGGGGCGCTTATGTCCTCACTTTTGTCGTCTATATCCTCAGGTCTGAAAAATATCACCCCATCATACGGGCCACGATCCTCAATGGGTTCCTCGCCTATGTCTTTTATGCCGGTGCGATCCTCCTTGATTTGGGTCGCTGGTGGAACATCGTAAACCCCCTCATCGGCAATAAATTTGGGGTCAATTCCGTCCTCTTCCTCGTTGCCTGGCACTTCCTCCTCTATATGATCGCGGAATTTCTCGAATTCTCGCCGGCCTTTGCCGAGTGGCTGGGGTTGAAGAGGATCAGAAAGATACTCCGCTCCTTTACCCTCGCAGCAGTGATCTTCGGCATTACGCTCTCGACCCTCCATCAGTCAGGCCTCGGGGCACTGGTTATGATGGCAAGGCCCAATATCCATCCCCTCTGGTATACCGAGTTTATCCCGGTACTGTTCTTTGTCTCCGGTATCTTTGGGGGCATCTCTATGGTCATCTTTGAAGGGACCATAAGCACCAGGGTCTTCGGCTACCAATTAACCACTGACTTTCGAAGGTCCTATGACGATATCGTCCTCGGCCTCGCCAAGACCTGTGCTGCGGTGATGTTCGTTTATCTCTTCTTAAAGGCCCTCGTGTTGATACACGGCGCTCACGCATCCCTGCTAGCTACCCCTATGGGGTACTGGTATCTGACGGAGGTAGTTGGGCTTACCCTTATCCCCTGTATCCTTTATTTACGGGGCTTCAGAGATAGAAATATCAAGGTGATCCGTATAGCCGCCATCCTCGCCATGGCCGGGATTATCATCAACCGGTGTAATTACGTCTTCATTGCCTACAAATGGTTTGTGCCTTTAAGCGAGCGATACATCCCTTCGTGGCAGGAGGTCGTCATGGCCCTCACTATTGTCTTTGCGCATATTTGGGTATTTAGGTGGATCGTCCATCGGATGGCGGTATACCGGAAACCGCCTGCATGGGCCGTTGAGCAGGACAGGCGCGGAGAAAAAAAGGCATTAGAGGTTACGCTATAATCCCGGAGGTGGCCTCTTGGCCAGAGGTTTATCAGTAGGAGGCAAAAAACGTATCCGAACATAAGGAGGTACAATAATGATGAAAACGATCTTGGTTTCTATCTCGTTTGTGAGCATCTTCTTATTCATTGCCGTAGCATACCCTACAGACATACCCGAGACCATCACCTTGGACAGCATATCGCAAGTATATGGGCCCGTTAAATTCTCGCACGCACAGCATGCCGACATTGCCGGCGATTGTGCGAAATGCCACCACCATAGCGCAAAAGGATCTACCCCCGCTTGTGGGGAATGCCATGAGTCCATAATCGTCTATCACTATGACGTTGCTAAGAGAAATCCGAATTTAGGGCTCAAAGGCGCATATCATGGCCAGTGCATGGGCTGTCACAAGAAAATGGAGAGCGGCCCGATGGGCTGCACCGATTGCCATGAAAAGAAGGCTAAAAAGTAGGGCCTAAAAATTTCCCATAGCTCGCTCGTTTGATCCTTCCGGCGCTGCTCGTCATGCGCCTGACATGAGCCGGTGTATACGTCTGAGCAGCAGGGAGACATTTCTTAGTAATCCATTGGCTAAACCGGAGCCGAAGGTGTGGCAGGAAAGATCATGAATCCCCCGTTGCCCTGTATCGCATAGCGATACATCTCGACTTCTCTGATTTATGCACAGCGTCCCGCCCTGCTTTGTAAAATGATGCTCCTTTAAATCTTTTAAGGACATCATGCCGCAAGGCGGCAAACTCTGAATGATGGCCCCGCACCTCAATATGATTTTTGTGGACGACGGGGTCCCTGCCGCTGTGCGGCATCCCCTCATTAAGAATCTAAAGGTTGGGGAGTAAAACGGGAGATGTCGCTGCGCGACAGTACGGGACCCTTTAGAAAACCGCCGAAGCCGCCGAAGGTGACCCTTTGGTCAGGGGGGTGAGGGGGATTTAAAAGCTTATTTTCTCAGCAATTTCCTATGACTGCTGTGTCACTCGCATATCATGAAAATGGTATCTATAATATAAACGCCCTCTCCCCAGCCTTGCAAAAACGGGGAGAGGGAGATAGCAAGAGCCTATTTTCGACGTAAAAGCCACCCGTTTTCTCTCGGGGAGAATATACGGTGGCTTCTCATAACCCTTCGATATCCCATCCCGCGTGAGCATGCAGCGCCCATCCCGTGGACTTTAAGGGGATAGTATGATATTTTATTTTCAGAGGATATTAGATGCCGTATCGAAGACTGAGTGTTAAACTCATCTTTTGGGTAGTGGCTATCACGGTCATCGTGATAGGGGTCTTCAACTACGTCAGCTTAAATACCCAACGAAGGCACCTGATCGACGAGGGTATCCTGGGGGCCAAACAACTAAGCGACACGGTGAAAAAGGGCCTCAGGTTCGATATGCTGCACAACTATCGGGAGGCCCTCTACAACTCCATCGAGACCATCGGCGCGCAGGAGGGGATAGAAAAGATACGGATATTCAACAAAGAGGGGGCCATCATGTTCTCCTCCGACAAGGAAGAGATGGGGCAGATGGTGGACAAAAATGCCGAGGCCTGCTATGCATGCCACGCCGAGAAGAAACCCCTGGAGAGGTTGGCCATCCCTGAGAGGAGCAGGATCTTTAGGGCCGATGGCTACCGGCTCCTGGGAATAATAAACCCCATCTACAACGAGCCTGATTGTTATAATGCCGCCTGCCATGTCCACCCCCGCGATCAGACGGTCCTGGGGGTGCTCGATATCTCGCTGTCTCTGGCTGCTACCGATAAGAGGATACGGGAGATCAGGGGCACAACCATACTGCTCATGGCCATCACCATCCTGACGGTCTCCGCCATCATCGTGCTATTCATCCAGCGGGCGGTCGACCGACCGGTCAAAGAGCTGGTTGCGGGGACAACGAGGGTGGCGGCAGGGGACTTTGACCATACCATCCCTGCCCGCTCCGACGACGAGATCGGACAGCTGGCCGAATCCTTCAACACCATGACCCAGAGGCTCAAGGAGATCCAATTTCAGCTCTTGCAGTCGGAGAAGCTGGCTTCCATCGGGAAGTTGGCCGCTACCATCGCCCATGAGATAAACAACCCCCTGAACGGTATCTTGACCTATACAAGCTGATCGAGAGAAAGTTGGCCGGTGGCGCCCTCAAGAAGGATGATATCCCAAAATTCCGCTCCTATCTGGCGATCATGGAGAGGGAGACGGAGAGATGCAGCACCATTGTGAGGAACCTCCTCGACTTTGCCCGTCAGAGGGAACCCTCTTTGAAGCCTGATGTGGATATCAATGCGGTGGTGGAGGAGGCCCTCTCGCTGCTGGCCAATCAGATAGCCCTGCAAGAGATCACGTTGAAGAAGAGGTTTGACCAACTCCCCCCCATTATGGCCGACCCCATGCAGTTGAGGCAGGTCTTCCTCAACATCATCCTCAACGCCTGCGAGGCTATGCACAATGAAGGTATCTTAACCGTCGCCACCGCTTTGTCAAACAAGCAAAAGAAGGCGGTGCGGGTGGAGATTACGGACAATGGGGCGGGCATCGAGGAGAAGGATATGTCCAAGATATTCGATCCCTTCTTTACCTCGAAAGAGAAGGGAACGGGGTTAGGGCTTTCGGTGGTATATGGGATCATTAATTCACACCAGGGCACCATCGAGGTAGACAGCAAGGCCGGAGCGGGGACCACCGTTACCATCACGCTGCCAATGGAGATCACGGCAACAGAAACAAGCCCCTCTCCGGAAAACAGTGTGAGGGTCAATA
>MGQS01000048.1:0-3199 GCA_001797905.1 Deltaproteobacteria bacterium RBG_16_54_11
TGATTATATGGGGTGATCAGGACAAGGTGACGGATATAGGGGGCGTTGCCTTCCTGGAAAAGAATCTGAAGAAGTACAAGGTGGTTATCCTGAAGGACACGGGGCATTTACCCATGTTTGAAAAGCCGAAAGAAACAGCGCAGGCATATATGAGTTTCTTGAAGGGAAAAAAATAAAGATCCCCTCTAATGGATTCTAAAGGATAAGGGGTCGGGTCTTTGAGCTTGGCGTTTTCGCGGAGGGGGACCCGCATTGCTCCCCCCTCCCCCTCAAGGAGGGGGATCGTAGACAAGGGGGATCTGCGCTCCCCAAGGGGGATCTTCGACAAGGGGGATCGGCCAGAAAGCAGAAAACAGGAGTCAGGAGTCAGAAAGTTATAAAGTCTGTCCCTCAACGGGAGGTTCGACTAATCCCCCCAGGCGAGGATCCAGAGAGTTCGGCGTTATGGACTTGACGAGATATGTTTCTGAGAGGTGCAAACCTATGAACTTTCTGCTATCATGAGCTTATGCGAATAGGCCAGGGAGGTGTACCATGCCAAAGATTGAAGCCCAGATCCCTGAGGACATCTACCGTAATATCACCGAGGAGATAAAACTCGGGGTATTTTCCGACGCCTCGGAAGCCGTTGTCTCAGCGCTCAAAAAGGCCTATGCCAGAAAGAGCAGGTCATTCCTGAGATGGCTGATGAAGAAAGAGGGCGTAGCAGAAACCGAGGTATTGAAAGAGTTGGAAAAGATGCGCGGATGAAATATAGGATCTTTATCGATACCAACATCCTGTTATCCGGCATCTTCTTTGAAGGGAACGAGGCCAGCATCTTGGATATGGTCGAGCTTGACCTCATGACATGCGAGGATGCCGTCGATGAATTGCGAAGGATAGTAAGAAAGAAACTCAAGTATCTCAAAGAAAGGACCTTTGAAATAGCCCTCGCTGAAACCGAAAAGGCACTGAGCGATATCGTAATTATCCCCCGAGCAAGCTACAGGCATATGTTGAAGGAGGCCGCGCCTCTGATACGGCACAAAAAGGATATCCCCATTCTTGCCGCAGTTCTCTCTATAAGGCCCCATTACTTTTTGACCGGCGATGCGCATTTCTTCACGGACACTATTAAAAGCATTGTGCAAGTAATGACCACCAAGGATTTCCTTGCCAGAATGAAATGATACGGTAGGCTGGGGAAAGGTGTGCGATGAAGCGGACTTATGCCTTCTCCACCGCCAGCGGCATGAAGATCGTATTTTCCAACGACTTGGTTGCAAACAAGATACAGGCCTGAATATCTTCCTGAGTCAGCCCTTTATATTCACCGATGATTTCCGCCGCGGTCGCACCATGCGCAAGCAGATTCAGAATAAACTCTACCGTCAGCCGTGTTCCCTTGATGACGGGTTTGCCAACCATGACTTTGGGATTGACTGTAATCCGCTCAAGTAATGTTTTGTCTTCCATGCCCCTATAACCTCCGTCGGATATTATACCCTAAATGCCCACGTTTCCAAAAAATTCTTCTCATTGGCGGGCATACAAGCCTATTTCCGCGTCTTTTTAATTGCCTCCGCAGGGGTAGCAGCCTTGATGCCGGGCCGGGTGTCGGTGTTCACCCGCTTCTCCTTTTCTGCCTCTTCAGGAGAGAGTTCCTCTGTGGGGAGGTCGGACATATCGGGGTACTTCCTGATGGTGCGGACCGGGTAGAGGATGATCTGGTCGCCCTTAATGGCATATTCAAACAACGGTTCTTTGCGGAAAGCAGAGGGGAGGGTGATGCGTCCCCGTGCATCGGTTTTAAGGATGTTGATTTCAGCCATGGTGTCACCTCGAGGTCACTGTTTGGATTAAGTATAATCCCAAATGTTACAAATGTCAACAATGGGTAATGGTTCAAAAAGGGAGAGAAATGGGGCATCGGTCCGGTAGTTCCATTATGGCATTTGATCGCAAGTGGTATCTGCATTGCTCACCTCCCCTCCCCCTCAAGGAGGGGGATCTGCGACAAGGGGGATCTTCGACCCCCAGGGGGGATCTGCGACAAGGGGGATCGTAGACAAACCTGCTCCCCAAGGGGGATCTGCGACTGATCCCACAAGGGGGATCTCATCTTTTTTATCTTCATTGTTCCCCAAGGGGGATCGTAGACAAACTTGCTTAACTGGTCTAGAATTCAATAGCTCAAATTGAGAGGCGCTATGCATGGCTGAAAAGAAAAAAGCTGTTGTGCTTTCCAGCGGCGGCATCGATTCCACCACTGCCATGGCTATAGCAAAAGCCGCAGGCTACGAGATCTACAGCCTGAGCTTCAAATACGGCCAGCGCCATGTCGTGGAATTGGAAGCCGCTGCTCTGGTTGCCAAGGCCTTTGGCGCCAAGGAGCATCTGATTATCGATCTCGATCTCGGAAAGATCGGCGGGTCAGCGCTGACCGACGATATAGCAGTACCGAAGGCAAGAACTGAAAAAGAGATGCAAAAAGGGATACCCGTCACCTATGTGCCTGCGCGCAATACCATCTTTCTTTCCTATGCCCTGGCCTGGGCCGAGCGGCTGGAAGCTCAGGATATCTTTATCGGCGTGACGGCGATAGACTACTCAGGTTATCCCGATTGCCGGCCGGAATATATCAAAGCATTTGAGCGGATGGCGAATCTGGGCTTAAAGGCCGCAGTCGAAGGCAAGATGAAGATCCGTATCCACGCACCCCTGATAAAGATGACCAAGGGGGAGATCATTTGCCGGGGCATGGAGCTGGGCGTTGACTATGGCCTGACGCATAGCTGCTATGATCCATCGCCAAACGGGCAGGCATGCGGCGAGTGTGACAGCTGTCTTCTCCGCAAGAAGGGTTTCCAAGAGGCCGGCTTAGCCGATCCGACAGTGTATGTTTCTTAGCAAACCCTAATCTATCCTGGGATAAGCCCCCCTTTGTCGCATAAAAAAGGGGGATGGCTGCCGATAATCTACTTGCAGCCTCTCAATGCCTCCTCGCCGCTTGGATCCCCTAATTGTACGAAGAGCCTGGCCAGGAATTTTTTCATCTCCTTCCACGATTTCCTGTCGGCCTCGGCGTTGTATGCGATCGGCATGTTGAACTCTTTTGCCAACTTATCTGCGTCCGGGTTGGTGAAGCTGTGCGTGGCGCCGGGATAGGAGATAAACCGGAATGCAACCCCGGCATCCTTCATCTCCTTCTTGAACG
>MGQS01000048.1:3213-3698 GCA_001797905.1 Deltaproteobacteria bacterium RBG_16_54_11
GCAGTGATGAACCTGTCCGCCTCACCGTTCAGCACCAGGATCCGGGCCTTGACCACTCCCGGCTGGGCAGGCTTAACAGGGGAGAGGCTCCCATGGAAGCTCGCAACCCCTTTCAAATCCGCCCCCTGCCTGGCCATGTTGAGCACGATCCCCCCTCCCAAGCAGTAGCCGATGGCGGCAATCTTGTTCGGATCGACCGTCGGCTGTTGCTTCAGGAGCTCCATCCCGGCCAGGAAGCGCGCCTTGGCAACGGCGAAGTCCTTCATCAGCTCCGCTGAGAATTTTTGCGCATCCGCAGGGTGCGCTGCCACCTTATCCTTGCCGTACATGTCCAGGGCCAGGGCCGTATACCCCAGCTCGGCCAGCATCCGCGCCCGCTTGCGGGCATAGTCGTTGAGCCCCCACCATTCATGCACCACGAGCACGCCGGGCCGCTGGCCTTTGATATTCTCGTCATAGGCCAGATACCCCTTCATCACCACCCC
>MGQS01000048.1:3794-7474 GCA_001797905.1 Deltaproteobacteria bacterium RBG_16_54_11
TACTAATCTTCCCATAGTTTCCTCCTTAATCCCTTTGTCCTGAGCAGATACCTTCTCTATAAGCACCAGAGAAAGAGATTCAAGTGGATGAAAAGCAAGCGGCATTCATTAAAAAGCGCAGCGTTTCCCTTGAGTTGGCGGAAAAGATGCTTAGAAAATATATTATACCAACAGTACATGAAGAAAGGAGAAGGGGTATGAAAAAAGCGACAGTCGGGGTGGTTTCCTTGCTATGCTTCTCGCTGGCGTTCTTCGTTTTCTTCTTTGTTTTAGGCACACAGGCGAAGATGGGCATGGAAAGGCCGATGGTTGTGAAGGCCGACGGCAAAGCCCTATGGGATTACCTGAAGAAGGAGAATTACGCCAGGAACTGGAACATATGGCCCGGCAAGAACGCCCTGTACCCGGGCAAGGAGCCGCACGGCGCCCTCTTGACGGCGTACGTGAACAAGGTTGCCTACGACGCGATCAAGGAGAAGAGAGGGATGTTCTCGGACGGCTCGATCATTGTGAAGGAGAATTACACGGCCGACAAGAAACTGGCTGCCTTGACCGTCATGTATAAGGTGAAGGGGTATAACCTTATGGTCGGCGACTGGTTCTGGGCAAAGTATCTGCCCGACGGCAAGATCGCAGCCGAGGGCAGGGTCGACGCGTGCATACAGTGCCATTCCATGGCAAAAGCGAATGACTATATCATGATAGCCCCTTTGAAATAAACTTCTATCGCCTAAAGGCGATATCTTTAGGGTTCGGGGATTCTAGGATTCAGGGATTCTAGTGAAGAGCATGCAAATGATCAAAGGGTTACTGGCTAAAGAGCCACTGGCCAAAGGGCCACCTCCGGCTTCGGCTCCGGCATGTTTGGAGAACCTCTGACCCCTTGAACCCTTGTGAGAAAGAAGATCGAACTAAAGGCGGGGGTTTTGTTCCCCTGAATGGGATACTAAGGGCTGAAGCAGTCGGCTGACGAGTCCAGGCGGGCCGTCTTCAGGCAATCCTTTGCCATAGGCTTCCCTGAAAGACTATGCGATAGGGCTGCCCTGATCAGTTGATTCGTCGTTTAATGACCTCGCCTATTATCCGGTTGATTATTTCCTCGACAACGCATACAATCAACAACAGCTCCGTGCACGAGCGACAGCTCAAGAGTGTCAGCATACTCATTACGACAAGGGGGTAGGCTATGACCATCTCGCAGGCAAAGTGGATCTTCTGGGCAGGCACGCTGCTTTCCACCGTTATCTTTCTTGCTCTCACCTACGACTCTCTCCTGCAGATGCCGCAGAGGACGCACGAAAATGCACTCAATCCCCAGGTGGCCCAGGGGAAATGGGTCTGGCAGAAATACAACTGCAACGACTGCCATACCATTTTAGGCATAGGAGCTTACTATGCGCCCGACCTGACCAAGGTCATGAGCGCCCGGGATGCCGATTGGACAAGGCGTTTTCTTAAGGATCCGGAAGCGGTATGGCCGGCTGCGCGAAAGATGCCGAACCTGCACGTGCAGGATCAAGAGATCGACGCCCTTGTCGCCTTCCTTGCCTGGGTCAACGGCATAGACACGAACGACTGGCCTCCCAAGCCCCTCGTGGCTTCCACTGCCGCGCTCACGCAGCAGGCGCAACGAGGCGCGGGGCTCTACAGCTTCCAGGGATGCGCCGCATGTCACACGATCGGAGGCGTCGGCGGGAAGGTAGGACCGGATCTAACCCGGGTCGGCGGCAGGAGGAGCAGGGGGTGGATCGAACAGCAGGTCAGAAACCCGCGATCGCACTTCCCGAATTCCCCTATGCCGAGCTTTAACAAGCTATCGGCCGGCGATTTACGGGACCTCGGCGACTACCTTTCCGGGCTGAGATAGGGAGGCTAGAACATGAGATATAAAACGCAGAAGATCGCCAATAACTACTTTATCGTTGCCATGATCCTCTTCGGCCTGCAGGTCATCTTCGGCCTCATCCTAGGCGCAAAATATGTTTGGAACTTCGATCCGCTGCTCGACATTTTGCCGTTCAACGTCGCCAGGGCCATTCATATAAACCTCCTCGTCGTCTGGCTCATCATGGGCTTTATGGGGGGGGCGTATTACCTCGTCCCCGAAGAGGCGCGGACGGAGATATACAGTCCGGCTCTTGCCCATCTCCAGCTCCTGCTCTTCGCCGCCATAGGGGTTGCGGCTGTCACGGGATATGTCTTCCGGTGGTCGTGGGGCATGCCGTTTCTCGAGCAGCCGACCATCCTCAAGATAGGCATCGTCGCCGTCGCCCTTATCTTTCTCTTTAATATCTTTATGACCATGATGAAGACCAGAAGGTGGACCGTCATCCAGGGGGTGCTCCTCGGCGGCCTGGTGATGCTCGCCGGCATGTTCCTCTTCGGGATACCCTTCCTGAAAAACCTTTCCACGCAATACTATTGGTGGTGGTGGGTCATACACCTGTGGGTGGAAGGGGCCTGGGAGCTCGTTGCCGGCGCGATCATGGCATTTGTCCTGCTCAAGCTTACCGGCGTCGACCGGCGGGTGATTGAAAAATGGCTCTATATCGAGGCCGGCCTGGTGTTATTCACCGGCATCGCCGGAACCGGCCATCACTATTACTGGATCGGGACGCCGAAATACTGGCTCTGGGTCGGCGGCATATTCAGCGCCCTCGAACCGGTCCCCATAGTGCTGATGGTCTTTGATACGCTCCGGCATGTGAAAGAAAAGAGGCTGGAGATAATTGATAAGCTCGCGCTCTACTGGGCAGTGGGGAGCGCGGTCCTCCATTTTTTCGGCGCGGGTGTCTGGGGGTTTGCCCATACCCTCCCGGCGATAAACCAGTGGACCCATGGGACCCAGATTACGGCTTCCCACGGTCATTTTGCCTTCTACGGCGCGTATGTCATGCTTAATCTCACGGTCATCATCTTCTTCGTGCCCCGCCTCAGGGGGATCAAGCTCCGTAATCAAACGCTCGGCTTTGGGGCCTTCTGGACGATGAATTTCTTCATGGTTATGATGGTCCTGGGCCTTGCCGTTGCCGGCATCGTGCAGACATATTTTCAGAGGGTCCTGGGGATGGACTATCTGACCACCCAGGGATATATGGGCTTGTGGTATGCCGTCTTCTGGGTATCGGCGCTGGGATTTGCCGCAGGGGTGGCCATGTATATGGTCGATTTCTTCTCCCTTGAGTTGGAGAAGAAAAGATAACGTCGGGGGAAAAGGCGGCAGGCTGCTTGTAAGGGATACATAAGGAACGGAAAAAGCTAGACAAACTGATGCCTGAATACATCCTTGACGTGCTGTAAGCGTTTCCTCAATCTCTGCGCCTCATCCGGCAGGCCTATTTTTTCTGCGAAGGCGATGGCATCGTAAAACGCTTCTTTTGTGTCGGAATAAGCCCCGGTGGGGTAGCTTGACTCATACATCTCATCATATTCGGCCTCTGCCATAGCTTCCAGTTCTTTCATGCGCCGGGCGTCCGCTTGCTCGCTTTGCGCGCTGATGCCCTCTTTGTTCCGCGGTTTTCCCTTCCGGCACATAGAACAGGTGCTTGCCCTGTTTATCCCATCGCACCACTAGGCGGTTGCACGTCCGGCAGCGGTAAACGGGGATCCCTTTCTCGAAGAACAGGGCCTCCACCGTGTCGCGATCGATCGGGTCGTCCAGGGCGTCATAATCCGCATCG
>MGQS01000048.1:7504-7578 GCA_001797905.1 Deltaproteobacteria bacterium RBG_16_54_11
AAGAGATTCGTATGAATCAATGCCCCGCATACACAGGTGATCCATGATCCCATAATCTTCCATGCATCATACAG
>MGQS01000049.1:0-2537 GCA_001797905.1 Deltaproteobacteria bacterium RBG_16_54_11
AAATAGTAGCTTCTGAAATATCCGTCCTTGTATTTTTCATCTTCTCTCAGTATGCTGATACGGTCTATACCCGGCCGTCTGGTATAAAGAAAAAAACTTTTTTTCAATGTCTTAAGAGGTGGATTATGAAGGTAAACACTATGATGAGAGGGATTATAATTTTTCTTTGCATTCTTTTGTTTTCTGCCCCGCTTTTTGCGGCCGAGGAGAGACTGAAGCTTTCCACTACGACGAGCACCGAGAATTCCGGTCTCCTCTATGAGCTGCTTCCCCCCTTTGAAAAAAAGTTCAACATAAAGGTGGATATCATCTCGGTGGGATCGGGCAAGGCCATCAAGCTCGGTGAAAATGGCGACGCCGACGTCGTGCTGGTGCACGAAAGGGACTATGAGGACAAATTTGTCGCTGAGGGATATGGTGTGAACCGCCGCGATGTGATGCACAACGATTTCGTCATCGTCGGTCCCGCGGCTGACCCGGCCGGGATCAGCAAGGCCAAGTCGGCAGCCGAGGTTTTCAAGCTGATAGCGAAAAAAAGGGCGCCCTTTGTCTCGCGTGGGGACAAATCAGGGACCCACAGCAAGGAGCTCTCCCTGTGGATGAAGGCAAAAGTTAAGCCTTCCGGGAGTTGGTACATGGAATCGGGGAGCGGGATGGGAGAGGTGCTCATCATGGCCCACGAAAAGGGAGCTTATACCCTTACTGACAAGGGTACCTATCTCGCCTTCCAGAAGGAAGGGAAGATCAACCTGTCCATCCTCTTTGAGAATGACCCCACCCTGTTTAACCCCTACGGAATCATCGCGGTGAACCCTGCTCGCCATCCCTCTGTGAACTATCTTATGGCTATGGCCCTGATCGGCTGGGTGACCTCACAAGAAGGGCAGCGGATCATCGCAGACTTCGGCAAGGGGAAATATGGTGCTCCCCTTTTCTTCCCAGACGCCATCAAAAGCCCGAGATAGCACATAACATATGGGATACCTCTGGGAGGGGATACAAAGGGCCATCGTTCTCATCATCAGCCTGGACAGCGAGGTCTGCCGCACCGTCCTTCTCTCTCTCAGGATCTCCCTGACAGCGACCCTCCTCGCCTCCCTCCTCGGTGTCCCTCTGGGGTTTTTGATCAGCACCCACGAGTTCACCTTCAAGAGGCCCGTCATCACCTTGTTTAATACGCTCCTTTCCATCCCCACGGTCGTGGTGGGGCTCTTTCTGTACTCCCTGCTGTCCAAACGGGGCCCTCTGGGCTTGCTCGACCTGCTCTTTACCCCTCCGGCCATGGTGATCGGTCAGTTCATCCTCGCCATCCCCATCATCACGGCCCTCACCATATCGGCCATCCGGATGGTGGACCCGCGGGTAAAATGGACCGCCATGACGTTGGGGGCGGGACCTGTGCGGACGGCTCTGACCGTCCTCTCGGAGGCGAGGTTCGCCCTTGCGGGTGCGGTGATTGCGGGCTTCGGCCGTGTGATCGCCGAGGTCGGCACGGCCATGATGGTGGGCGGAAACATCAAAGGCTACACGAGGGTCATGACGACTGCCATCGCCCTGGAGACGTCCAAGGGGGAATTCGCCTTCGCCTTATCCCTGGGCTTTATCCTCCTCGTTGTCGCTTTTTCCGTCAATGTCCTCTTTCACTATTTCCAGGGGAAAAGGGGTTAGACAATGGCCTCTCTGCTTGAGCTTCGCGATATCACCAAATCGTATAACAACACCCAGGTCCTCGCGATCACCCATCTCGCCATCAAGCAGGGGGCTGTTTACGGGATCATGGGGCCGAACGGGGCCGGCAAGAGCACGTTGCTTTCCATACTCGCCTTCCTCATCTCCCCCACCTCGGGAAATCTCCAGTGGGAGGGGATGGACGTGAATGCCCTGAATAAGGATGTGCTCCGCAGGAAGGTGACCCTTATACACCAAAACCCTTACCTCTTCGATACCACAGTAAGGAAGAACATCATCTATGGGCTCAAGGGCCGCAGGATACGGAAAGAGAAAAGGGACGAGACCTTGCGCGAGTGCCTTGAACTGGTAGGGCTGCCGGGTTTTGAGGAACGAAGGGCGCGCGAGTTGTCGGGAGGAGAGGTCCAGAGGGTGGCCATTGCCAGGGCCCTTGCCCTAGATCCCCAGGTCTTGCTCCTCGATGAGCCGAGTGCCAACGTGGATTGGCACGGGATCGAGCAGTTGGAAACGATCTTGAAGGAACTGAATGAGAAGTCTCGGATTACCATCATAGTTGCCACCCACGACGTAAACCAAGTCCATCGTCTTTCTGATGAGGTGATCTATCTCTTCGATGGGAGGATAGCTGCTAAGCCTCCTCTGGAAAACCTGTTTAAAGGTCGAATCGTGAAAAAAGACAAAGATCTTTTTCTGTTTGATACGGGGAAGCTACAGATTGCCCTCCCCCGTGAACGAGATACCGTAAGCCGCATCGCCATCCCTCCCGAAGACATCATCGTCTCCCATAAGCCTATCTCAACCAGCGCCCGCAACTCCTTTGCCGGCGCCGTCTCCCAGGTGACTGATGA
>MGQS01000049.1:2563-2824 GCA_001797905.1 Deltaproteobacteria bacterium RBG_16_54_11
ACATTGGTGAAAAATTAAGGGTAAAAATCACCAAGAGATCCTTCCAGGAGATGCATCTAAACCTCGGATCCCCGGTCTATGTGACCTTTAAGAGTTCCAGTATCAAGACCTTTTAGCGGTATAGTAAGGCCTTCGGTGTCATAGATTTCGAGGCGAAGGGCACAAGCTCGCCTCTTGATCTCCCGCCTGGGGAAGAAACGGCTCAACCCCTCGAAAGAGGGATTCGGGGTATTCCTGCTTGAAGCACTAGACAACGCGATA
>MGQS01000049.1:2830-9825 GCA_001797905.1 Deltaproteobacteria bacterium RBG_16_54_11
ACGATACAATCCTCACGTATCACGCTGTGCGAAAAGGAGAAAGGGAGTGAAACGCTCTATCTGCATCCACGGCCACTTTTATCAGCCACCCCGTGAAAATCCGTGGCTCGAGGCCATCGAGTTCCAGGATGCTGTCTATCCGCACCACGACTGGAATGAAAAAATTACGGCAGAATGCTACGCGCCCAATGCGATCGCGCGTATCCTGGATAAAGAAGGAAAGATTGCCCAGCTGGTCAACAACTACACGAAGATCAGCTTTAATTTCGGCCCAACCCTGCTGTCCTGGCTGGAGAAATATGCACCAGAGATCTATGGCGCCATTTTGGAGGCAGACCGAGAAAGCCAGACGCTCTTTGCAGGGCACGGATCAGCCCTGGCCCAGGCATACAACCATATGATCATGCCCCTTGCCAATAGCAGGGATAAGCGCACGCAGGTCATCTGGGGGATCGGAGACTTTGAATCCCGTTTTGGAAGGAAGCCGGAAGGGATGTGGCTTCCGGAGACTGCCGTTGATCTTGAGACATTGGATATATTGGCTGGGCACGGCATTCTGTTTACCATACTCGCTCCGCGCCAGGCCAGACAGGCGCGCAAGCTCGGTGAAAACCAGTGGAAGGATGTGAGCGGCGGGAAGATCGATCCCACGATGGCATACCGCTGTAAGCTCCCGTCAGGAAAAACGATAGCGCTCTTCTTCTATGACGGCCGGACAGCGCATGACGTCGCCTTTGGCGATCTTTTAAACAGCGGTGAAGCCTTTGCCGCGCGGTTGAGAGGCGCCTCCTCCGATCGGGGAGAAGGTTCTCACCTCGTCCACGTCGCAACCGATGGCGAGACCTATGGACACCATCGCCATTTCGGGGATATGGCCTTGGCATACGCCATTCACTCCATCGAGTCAGGGGATCAGGCGCATCTGACCAACTATGGAGCATACCTGGAAGGGCATCCCCCCAGCCATGAGGTCGAGATCCTCGAAAAGACCTCATGGGGCTGCATCCATGGGGTTGAGCGGTGGCGCAGCGACTGTGGGTGCAATACCGGAGCGCATCCCGGATGGCGTCAGGCCTGGCGCGCCCCGTTGCGAGAAGCCCTTGACTGGCTGAGGGATACCCTGGCGCCTGCCTATGAGGAAAGATCCCGCTCTTTTTTCAAGGACCCCTGGGCAGCGCGCGACGCCTACATCCGGATTATCCTCAATCGGTCGCCCGAGGGTATGGTCGGGTTTTTCCATGAGCACACTGTCAGGGCGTTGACAGATGTGGATAAAACCGCGGCGCTCAAACTCCTGGAGCTCCAACGACATGCCATGCTTATGTACACCAGCTGCGGGTGGTTTTTCGACGATCTATCGGGCATCGAGACCATCCAGATCATACAATATGCCGGACGCGTATTGCAGCTTGCTCGAGAAATATTCGGCGACGGCACGGAATCACCATTTCTGGCGCACCTGGAGCGAGCCAAGAGTAACATCCCGGCGCATGGAAACGGCCGCCATATCTACGAGCAATTCGTCAAACCAGCTATGGTTGATCTGAGGGATGTTGGAGCCCACTACGCTATAGGCTCCATCTTTGATGAAAGGTCTGAACGGACCGCGGTCTATTGCTATACAATAGACCAAAAGGATTACAAAATCTCCGAGTCAGGAAGGACAAAGCTCGCCATGGGCAGGGCGACGATTACCTCAGAGATAACGCGAGAATCGGCTGATCTCTGTTTCGGTGTTCTGCACGGGGGTGATCGCGCCATCAACTGCGGCGTAAGGACATATCAGGGAGAAAAAAACTACCAGGCCATGAGGCGCGAGATCTCCCGCTCCTTTGACAAGGGGGATTTGCCAAAAACAATCCGCTTGATGAACAACCACTTCGGTTCTTCCCTCTACTCCTTGAAATCGCTCTTCCGCGATGAGCAGCGCAAGATCTTGAACCTGATCATGGAATCAACCATTCAAGATGCGGAGAAAGAATACCGGCGGCTCTATGAGCACCATGCCCCGATGATGCGCCTGCTCAAGGAGCTGAAGATACCGGCGCCCAAGGCGATCTATTCGGCTGCTGAGGTGGCCATCAATGCCGGTCTTCGCCGTGCATTCGAGGAGAAGCGATTTGATCCTGAACAGGTCGAAGACTTGCTGAAAGAGGCCGGGGAAACGGGGATCGCTCTTGATGCCGACACCCTCGAGTTTGTCTTCAGAGAGACTGTCGAACACATGGCTGAACGCCTCGCCGATGATCCCTCTGACCTCTCTTTGATCAAACGGCTTGAGGCGGCTGTGGGACTGGCAGGCTCTCTGCCTTTTCGAGTAAACCTGTGGAGGACCCAGAATATCTTTTATGAGATACTGCAGAAGGTCTATGAGACATTTCGCCACAAGGCCGACCAGGGCGGGAAAAAGGCCGTTGAATGGCTCAGACACCTCCGGAGGCTCGGCGACAAGCTCTCTGTTCGTGTTGAGTAGATGACGCGTGTTTAGGCGGCGAATTACAGTTCGCAAGGTTGCTGTAAGTTACATACAAAATAACTGCCACTATCTCCTCTCCCCGCGGAGACTGTGTCGCAATTCAAATATTTCCCTCGCCCTACGTCAGTGGGGAGAGGGTGGGGGTGAAGGGCTCAGCGAAAAGGCATTGAAAATATTGTTTTTTATTGTAACCCCTCATCCTGCACCTTCTCCCCTTAGTAAGGGGAGAAGGGATATTTGGTGCTAAAATGTAATTGCGACACAGTCTCTCGGGGGAGCGGGACCTTCCCTCTCCCGCCCCCACCTCAAAGACGGCGGGATCTTCGACAGCAGGAGAGGGGGTTAATGATATTTTTCCCGTGACGCCTGATTCATCGGTGGTACGCTGCTATGAAAATTAATAAAAGGACCCATGCGATATCCTCGGTATCATTGTCCATGAGTGAGGAGTAATAATGAATAAACGAGGAAGCGGCTTACTCCTGCATATCACGTCCCTCCCGTCGCCATTCGGCATTGGGGACATGGGACCGGAGGCGTATCGGTTCGCGGACCTCCTCGCCAAGGCCAAGCAGGGTTTCTGGCAGATCCTCCCGTTAAATCCCATCGACCCGGCCTATGGGAACTCCCCTTACCACAGTATTGCCGCTTTTGCCGGCAATCCACTCTTGCTAAGCCCGGAGGGTATGGTGCAGGAGGGTCTTCTTGCCAAAAAAGACGTGGAAGCTCGTGATCATCCGCAGGGGCGGGTTGATTACGACGCCGTTATTGCGTATAAATCAAAGCTCTTTCACCTGGCCTATGAGCGCTTTGCCAAGGCCAAAGACCACGACGAATATCAACGGTTCTGCTCGGGAAACGCCTCTTGGCTCGATGATTTCTCCCTTTTTGTTGCACTCAAGGCCCATTTTAAGGGCATTGCATGGAACGAATGGCCTGCCGAGGCGCGCGATAGACAACGCACGGCTTTACAATCCGCGAAAAATGATCTCCACGATGCCATCGAGAAAGAGCGGTTCCTCCAATATCTCTTCTTCCACCAGTGGTTCGCACTCAAACAATACTGCAACGGAAAGGGCATCAGGATCATCGGGGATATGCCCATCTATGTGGATTATGACAGCGTGGATGTATGGACTAATCCTGAGATATTTAAGCTGGACGAGAACAAGAGGCCTGTTGCCGTTGCCGGTGTGCCGCCCGATTACTTCAGCGCAACGGGACAGCTCTGGGGTAATCCCGTTTACCAATGGGATGCGCTGAAGCATCGAGGATATGACTGGTGGGTTCAGAGGATGGAGCATATGCTGCACCTCTTTGACGTGGTGCGCATCGATCACTTTCGCGGCCTGGTCGGCTACTGGGAAGTCCCGGCAGGGGAGCAAACGGCCGTCAAAGGGCAGTGGATCAAGGCGCCTGCCGTAGATTTCTTCCATGCCCTGTCCAAGCGCTTTCCCTCTCTCCCCGTCATTGCCGAGGACCTCGGCGTCATCACCCCGGATGTCAGGGAGGTCATGCGCCGGTTCGAGCTCCCCGGCATGAAGGTGCTCCTGTTTGCCTTTGGCGAGGATAACCCCATGCACCCTTATTTACCGCATACGTATGGAAGAAACGCGGTAGTCTATACCGGCACCCATGACAATAATACCGCGAGGGGATGGTTTGAAAAGGAGTCAAAGCCGGAAGACAAGGCGCGGTTGCTCCGTTACCTTGGCAGAGAAGTGCCGGCTCAGGATATTCCCCGGGAGCTGATCCGGCTCGCCATGATGTCGAGAGCGAACCTGGCCATCATCCCCCTGCAGGATATCCTCGGCCTCGGCGCGGAGGCCCGGATGAATCAACCAGGCACCGGTCGTGGCAATTGGGAGTGGCAGCTTGTGCCAGGGCAGATGACGCCAGAACTGGCAGAACAACTTCGCGCAATGACGGAGACATATGGAAGGGGTTGACGATCAGGAATGACAAAAATGAGGCCCTTGTTAAGTTAAGAAAACTTCAAAAGTAGCCGGGCAATCACCTATTTCAACTATTTCAAGAATTTTTCAAGAGAGGCGCCAGCCCCTTTTACGATTGCCCTGAGGGTCCCTTCAGGAATATCACCTGGATGGTTCGGAATGGTAGTCCGATTCCTTGTCTTGGGATTCACCAGATTTCATGACTACCTTTTGCGTATCTATCGAATTCGAAGCCCAGGGTCTTTAGCCGACTTATTACATCTTTGTACTTGAACCCCGCTAATCTACCCATTAGAAGCCGACTGCTACATCTATCTCAATTCGGTTGGCAACTTTGCAAAGTCGAGGGGGTAAGGGATCGCCATGTTCGATAAGCGAGTCAATAAGTTTGCGGGCGACGTCCTGAGCGATTTCTATAGTTTCCGCAACGGTTCGGCCTTGAGCTACTAGTCCGGGAATATCTTCTGAGGTAGCTAAATATTGTCCTTCCGGCAACGTTTCGATATTTAGATGAATGGTATATTCATTCGCCATAAGCATCCTCCAGATAAAGCATACATCAAATAGAGAGCATTGACAACCATAGAATGGAGAACGAGGGGGACGTTCTCGAAAGCTTCCACTTTTAAGTTCGTGGGAAGGTAAGAGAGAGTTGATGCGTAGCGCAGTTTCACCTCCCTAATATAGTTATGCGAGTGGCCGCATTTCTTTTTAGGTTATCCTTAACATATGTAATTTTTACCCTATCCCCAATAAAGGGATGTCTGGAAGTCAGACGCGTATGACGACCAAGCCAGAATACGGAAACCCTGCCATTATCTGCTCTGACCTGGATTGCCTTCCCCTCTGTAGCGACAACCTCCCCATAAAAGACAGCCGCGTGGGCCACTTCAATAGTGAGCAGAAGAGAACAAACCATCAGGATAAAAAATCCGATCACCGCCATGTATTTACGATTCCTCATTTCAAATACCCTCCTTTTTTTCATCTATCCCTTTTTAATATTGTGTCATACTTTTCTCTATTTAAAAACTATCAGTAAAGTAATGCCATTTTTGGAAGAATCAAGGTTACTATACCTACTACTAGTTATTAGCTCGTAAGTCAGAGTCTGCTCACAATATTACATTCTTATTATCCACACTAGAATTAGTCCAGGTGGCTTGCGTCGTTTCAACCATCGCGCCAATCACGGGTTACAGTAGCTGATTATTCACTCTCCCTTCATTAATCGCTGATAGAGCTTGAGATATTCCCCTGCCGAGCGCGGCCAGGAAAAGTCCTGGGCCATGGCCTGTCGCATCAGTTGCTGCCAGAGTTCCTTATCCGCAAAGCACTGCACGGCCTTGTTGATGGCCTTCCACAAGGCATCAGGATGATACTCGATGAACGTGAAGCCGGTCCCCTTTTTCTTTTTGGGGTCTACCTCGGCCACTGTATCAACCAGCCCGCCGGTATGGCGCACGACAGGGAGGGTCCCGTACTTGAGGCCGTACATCTGGCTCAGGCCGCAGGGCTCATAGAGCGAGGGCATGAGGTAGATGTCGCAGCCCGCCTCTATCCGGTGGGCCAGGGCTTCATCGAAGACGATCTTTACGGCCATCTGCTGCGGATATCTCCGGGCCATTTTGGTCAGGATGCGCTCGTACTTCCTCTCGCCGCTGCCCAGGATCACCAGCCCTGCCCTGCGCGCCATCACCCTATCGACCACCTCGCAGAGTATGTCGATCCCCTTTTGTCCTGCCAGACGCGATGTCATGCCCAGCAATGGCCGCTCCATCAGATCATGGGAAAGCCCGCATCGTTGTAACAGGTCCTCCTTGCATGTTTTTTTCCCCGTTAAATCATTCAGGCTGTAGCGGGCAGCGAGATGGGGGTCATGCGCAGGGTCCCATTGTGCGTAATCCACCCCATCGAGGATGCCGATGAGACTGCCGGCCTTGATCTTGAGAACCCCCTCCAAACCATAGCCGAATTCTGGTGTCTGAATCTCCCTCGCGTAGGTGGGGCTGACGGTGGTCACCTGATCGGCAAAGACGATCCCTCCTTTTAAAAGATTGACCTTTCCCCAGAACTCCAGCCCCTCAACGGAGAAGAGATCGGAAGGGAGCCCCAAACAAGGAAAGCGCTCAGCAGGGAAGATCCCCTGATAGCCGAGGTTGTGTATGGTGAGGATGCTCTTGGTCATGGCTAAGGGGGGCATATCTGAAAAGATGGTCTTCAGATAGACCGGGATGAGTGCTGTCTGCCAGTCATGACAATGGATGACATCCCATTGCTGGTCGAGGGCCTTTGTCAGGGCGAGGACTGCGCAAGAGAAAAAGGAAAAGCGCTCGGCATTATCGGTATAATCCCCTTGTGATGTTCCGTAGAGGGAGGCGCGATCAAAGAATTCATCGCGCTGCACGAAAAAGACGGGGATCTCTTCGGCCAGCCACCCTCGATGGATATCCGCTGTGATCTCATCTGCGCCTATCCGGATTGGAAGATCCTCAAGCACCTTCTCCAGGTCCCACCCCCCTCGCTTGACGCTCCGGTACAGGGGCAGGACGAGGCTCGGCGCA
>MGQS01000049.1:9857-10682 GCA_001797905.1 Deltaproteobacteria bacterium RBG_16_54_11
CTCGCACACATCACCCAGCCCGCCGGTCTTGGCAAAGGGGGCGATCTCAGGGGAGGCAAAGAGGACCTTTATGGCCTTTCCAATGCTCACATGCCTACCTCATTCACGCGTATAATTGCTTCGGGAAAATTCATCTTTATTGCCTCTACCCTCGGGTGAGAAAAAGTTGCGGATCTATTTTTTCTCGACAACTCTACCACAATCCTTGCTTGGTCTCCACCTCCATCTAAATATTTTAATGTTTGGCCCTTTTGCCCCTGATGCGCATGATGATCACGGCGTAGATTACACAATTTACCGCTAAAACAAAGAATCCTGCCTCGAGGAAGAAATGAGGGTCTGCCTCCGGATAAATGAGGGGGACGATGTAGTGATCTATAAACCCGCCCGCGTACGCCTCCTCTCCCGCCCTGTGCAGCAGCATCTGCTCCAGGGGGGTCAGAGGACAGGGGGCGTTAAGGAACTCGATGGCCAGCCCCCAGGTAAAAGACGCGAGGTGGGGGATAGCCACCCAGTGCCAGCGCCACACCAAAAGCCCCCCTGCGATCACGAAGATAATGAAGGAAAGGTGAAGCACAAAAACCAGATCAGCAAGTAGATGGTAGATCATCTCTTTATCGGTATTAAACCCATTTTACACTCGTGTCAATTATATCTTCTTCATGTGGACACTTGAACCCCTGAATCCTCGAATCTGCCGCCAGCGGTCCCCTACCATTTAGATACCTCTAATGATGGGATGTCGCTATGCGACACACATCCCGCCTTCCGCAAATCTACATTGTGTCGCTTTGCGACATCCTGCTTTCCTTAGACTCGAAATTT
>MGQS01000049.1:10853-20517 GCA_001797905.1 Deltaproteobacteria bacterium RBG_16_54_11
GCAGTTGGTCAGGGAGATCGACGCCCTGGGTGGGGAGATGGCCAAGAATACCGACGCCACGGCCATACAGTTCCGGAGGCTGAACACGAAAAAAGGTCCTGCGGTGCAGTCCTCGCGGGCCCAGTCCGACCGCCAGGCCTACCGGCTGCGGATGAAGTATATCCTGGAGAACCAGCCCTTGCTCGAGATGAAACAGGGTGAGGTTGACCGCATCCTTGTCAAGGGCGGACGTGTCGAGGGGGTGGCAACAACGATCAACGAGGCATTCAATGGTCAGGCGGTGATCGTTGCACCGGGGACGTTTCTCAACGGCCTGATCCACATAGGTCTCACCCACTTTCCGGCCGGCAGGTTGGGAGAGCTTCCCTCAGTCAGGCTCTCGGAGAGCCTCAGGGAGATCGGCTTTGAGATGGGCCGGCTCAAGACCGGCACCACCCCCCGGTGGGACGGCAAGACCATCACATTCTCCCGCCTCGGGAAGCAGGAAGGTGACGATCCCCCGCGGCCTTTCTCCTTCTCCACCGGCGGGCTCCCCCATGAATTCCTGCCATGCTACATCACCTACACCAATCCCAAGACCCACGAGATCATTCGCAGTGGGTTTGATCGCTCTCCCCTGTTTACCGGCGTCATCGAGGGGATCGGGGCCAGGTACTGCCCCTCGGTAGAGGACAAGGTAGTCAAGTTCCCTGACAAGGAGAGACATCAGGTATTTCTGGAGCCGGAGGGTCTGCGCACGCACGAGTGCTACCCCAACGGTCTTGCCACCAGTCTCCCTTTGGATATCCAACGCAAGATGCTCAGAAGCATTGAGGGATTGGAGAAGGTTGAGATCATGCGCCCGGGCTATGGGATTGAATACGACTATGTCAATCCGATCCAGCTCAAACCCACCCTTGAGACAAAGCTGGTGGAGGGTCTCTATCACGTGGGGCAGATCAACGGAACCTCGGGGTACGAGGAGGCAGCTGCCCAGGGGATTATTGCGGGGATCAACGCCGCCTTGAAGGTCAGGGGGGAGACACCCTTTACCCTCGACCGCTCCGAGGCCTATATCGGGGTGCTTATCGACGACCTGGTCACCAAGGGGACCCAGGAGCCCTATCGCATGTTCACCTCGCGCGCCGAATACCGCCTCATTCTGCGGGAGGACAACGCCGATCTGCGCCTCATGGATAAGGGGCATCGACTCGGGTTAGTGGATGATAAGATCTACAACCGGTTCGTGGAGAAGAAGGAGGCCATCGCTTGTGAGCTTGCGCGACTCCAAAAAATCAAGATCAGACCAACCGCAGGCATCAATGACAGGCTGAAGATACTGGGAAGCAACCCCATTAAGAATGTTACTTCTCTCGAGGAGCTGCTGCGCAGGCCCGAGATTACCTACCATGACCTGAAGGTCTTCGATCCCTCACACGATGCCCTCCCCCCGGAGGTGGCCGAGCAGGTGGAGCTTGAGGTCAAATACGCGGGCTACATCAGAAAGCAGGAGGGATTGGTGGAGCGGTTCCGCAGCATGGAGCGGGTGCGGATACCCGAGGATATAAGATACGACACAACTCCCGGCCTCTCCAATGAGATCAAAGAGAAGCTCTCACGGATTAGACCCATGACCCTGGGGCAAGCCACCAGGATATCGGGGGTCACCCCTGCTGCCATCTCCATCCTGATGGTCCAGCTCAAGAGAATGGGGGCTGTATAGCAATGGAAATCAAAGAGATTCACTACCGCATGCTCCGGGAAGAGAGCCGAAGGTTGGGCGGGGCCCTCTTCGGGGTGGCCGACCTGGTGCAGACGCCGATGGTAACCTACGATCTCGATGAGGATCTCTTGAAGAAACTCCCCTTCGGTATCTCCATCGGGGTACGGCTTGCGGATGCCGTCCTGGAGGATATTGCAGACCACCCGACTGTGCTCTATCTGCACCATTACCGGCAGGCCAACTATCTCCTGGATAGAATCGCATTTGACGTGGCAGCCATCATCCAGCGCGCCGGCGGGAAGGCGATCCCCATCGCCGCCTCGCAGATCGTGGATTGGGAGGGTCAACGAGGTCACCTCTCCCATAAGGCCTTGGCGCAAGCAGCGGGATTGGGATGGCGGGGAAGAAACAATCTGCTCGTCAATCCGACATACGGAGCGAGGGTCAGATTGGTCTCTATCCTCACCGATCTCACCTTGCAGACGGACACGCCGCTGGAGGACTCCTGCGGCACATGCCGCCGGTGCATTGCTGCCTGTCCGGCCGGAGCCATTCAAGAGGACGTCAGGGAATTCGATCACCTGGCATGTTTCGAGAAACTCAAGGAGTTTCGTAACACATATAATGTCGGACAATACATCTGCGGGGTGTGCGTCAAGGCATGCCATCCGCAGAGCTAAGAAAACATTTCATCGCCTGCCCGGAGGCGCTATGGCTACATGCGTGCGGGAGCGCACTACCATACAGTATGTGAGAGAAGGAAGATATGCGGATAGCCATTACCAAAGACGATGTTATGGTTCCCTGTGACGTTACGCTAGCTTCGTCAGGGTCCTTGTGCATGTGGTATGGGAACGCACGGTAGGCAATAAGGCCAATGATAACCATACAGGGAGGGAAACGATGACTATCAAGATCGGTGTCTTGACCGGTGGTGGCGACTGCCCCGGTCTGAATCCTGCCATCAAGTGGGTGGTAAAGACAGCCCTGGACAGCAGGCTCAGCAAAGAAAGACAAGGTACCTTTCAAGTAGTTGGAATCCGTGAAGGGTGGCGGGGGATCGCAGCTATTGACGCTCGATCACAAGACGATGTCAGTCAATACATTGTTCCGCTCGATGAAGAAATTGTCCGGACCTGGGACCGGTACGGGGGCACCAATCTGGGGACATCCCGATTCAATCCCTTTAACCCCAAAGATGACCGGAGTGAGCAGCTGCTCGACAATCTGAAGCATCTTGCCATAGACTGTTTGGTGGTTATCGGCGGAGAGGATACGCTGGGCGTGGCGTATAAACTTTCCACCATGGGTATTAAGGTCGTCGGCATCCCCAAGACGATCGACAAAGATCTAGAGGGGACGGACTACACGCTGGGATTCGAGTCGGCCGTGCAAGTCATTACCGAAGAGATCGATCGTCTGCGGACCACGGCCGGGTCACACAAAAGAATTTTTGTTGTAGAAACCATGGGGCGCCAGGCCGGATGGCTGGCGCTTGAGGGTGGAGAGTCCAGCGGGGCCTATATCATCCTCATCCCTGAATTAGATTTCGAGATTGATCGCATCAATGAGCTCCTCTTAGAGGGACGCACGAAAGGGACCCGGTACGATATTGTGGTTGTATCCGAAGGGGCAAAGCCCAAGGGGGGTAAAGAATTTGTCAGGAAACAGGGACAGGACAGTTTTGGACACGCCTTACTGGGTGGTGTGGGAGAATGCCTGGCTGTTGAGATAGAGCGCGGAACCGGTCTGGAAACGAGGTCCATTAGCCTGAGCCATCTCCAACGGGGTGGCGCCCCCTGTGCCTATGATCGCCGCATGGGACGCTATTTCGGGATTGCGGCAGTTGATCTGATCGTCAAAGAAGAATTCGGCAAAATGGTAAGCTACCGGAATGGCGAGATAACAGCGGTCTCCCTGGAAGAGGCAATCGGGAAGATCCGCACCGTGGACATCAGCACACACTACGACACCGAGCGATATAACGGGAGACGGACGTTCTTACGCTGATACCTATGTTACACCCTGCACAGGACCGTAGAGGAAATCGGTGCGGGATGATACGTAGATTCTTAGTTCCCTCTTATGCAGCTCTATCTTCCTCTTGTCTTTGGAGAGGTTTTTTGTTTACAAAAAGGCCTCATTAAACTAAACTGGGTATCATATGAGTCACTCAAAAACGCAACAGCAGTGCGCCGGGGAAAGGTGTAAACATGAGTAAGCCGACTGTAAGTTTTTTAATCGTTTTATTGTTTTTACTGGGAACGCTATGTTCCCCCTTCGAGGTGCGCGCGGATATTTATAAGTATGTCGATAAGAACGGCACGACTCATTTTGTCGATGATTTGGGCAAGGTCCCGCCGGAATATAGGAATCAAGTGACCGTGCGCGAGGAGAAACCCGAAGGGCCTTCCCAGGAAGAAACACCGAAAGCTGTTGAGAAGAAAGGTGAGACGCCGGAGGAGGCGCGGACGCGGCAGATGATAGAGAGCTTAGAGGAGAAGAAGAGGCAGGACGAGGAAAAAGCTCGAGAGGAATCAGAAAAAAACCTGGTGACGAAGGTGACGATACGCGGGAATCAGGTGTTGGTCCCCGTCACCCTTGGCTATGGGGGAAAGGAGGTCCAGGCCTCGCTCGTCCTGGATACCGGTGCTGAGGTCATAACCATCCATCGGCCGATTGCGGATCAGTTAAATATTCCTCTCACTGGCAGGGCTAATGTGCGGGTAACAGGTGGAAGGGTGATTAATGCCAGCGTGGCAAAACTGGATTACGTGCGGGTCGGCCCCTATGAGGCCAAAGAGATAAATGCCTTGATCATATTCCCTCAGGGTCCTTCCGCCGGCCATGACGGGTTATTGGGGATGAATTTTTTGCGAGGTCTCGAATACAGCATAGATTTCGAAAATCAAGTGATCAGGTGGAAACCGTAATAGGAAATAATCATATCAGCGCCTAATATCCTTTCAAGAAGTCCCTTCGATCTCCCCTACTAAGTCATAGGGCCCTGCCTGCGTGATCTTCACTGTTACCATCTCCCCGATATGCGCCTTACCCTTTTTGATATGGACCACCCCATCGATTTCCGGCGCTTGAAAAGCGGTCCTCCCCTGCGGGAGTCCCCCCGCTTCCGCGCTTATCCCATCGATCAAAACCGGGACCTTGGATCCTACCATTTCCTTATTCTTCTTCCACGAGATCCCCTGCTGTAACTCCATGATCCGGGCGGCCCTTTCCGCAGCTATCTCCGGGGGAATCCGGCCCTTCAGCCGGGCCGCCCTGGTACCGTCTTCAGGGGAATACGCGAACACACCCAGATGCGTGAACTCCATCTCTCGGACAAATGCCAGGAGTTTCTTGAATTCCCGCTCCCCCTCCCCGGGAAATCCCACCATGAGGGTGGTGCGCAGGCGGATTTCAGGGTAGTCTTTTTTTATGCGGTTGATTAACACTCTGGTCTCCTTTTCAGAAGCCCTCCTTCCCATTCGCTGCAAGATCTTTGCGTCGATATGCTGGATCGGGATATCGAGATAAGAACAAATCTTCTCCTCACCGGCGAGTATCTCCAGGAGCGGAGGGTAGAAATTATCAGGATGGGGATATGCATAAAGGACCCTGATCCACCGCAATCCTTCTATCCTTATTAATTCCTTCAAGAGCCGAGAGAGACCTTTCTCCTGCCGCAGATCCACCCCAAACGCCGTGGTATCCTGGGCAACCAGGATAACTTCTGCAACACCCCCGGCGACCAACTGCTCGACCTCCCGGATGACGGATGCCATCTCCCTGCTTCGATAGTGCCCCCGCAGCCGGGGGATAAGGCAAAAGGTGCAGGGGTGAGAGCACCCCTCGGCTATCTTTACATAGACAGAATGAGGGGTGTTGGTGATAATCCGGGGGGTTTGATGATCATAGAGATAACGGGGTTTCCCGATCAATGCCGTGGGTTCACCCCCCTTTAACAACTGGGGTATCCGCGGGAATTCCCCCGTCCCTATCCAGAGATCAACCTGGGGTATCTCTCGCGCCAGCTCCGCACCATACCGCTGGGGGAGACATCCGGTGACGATTAGTTTATTGCCCCTCCCTTTTTCCTTTGCCTGCGCTGCTTCCAAGATCGCTTCGATGGATTCCTGTACGGCCTCTTGGATAAAGGCACAGGTGTTGATGATAACCACGTCCGCCTCATCGAGCGAGGGGGTGGGCACGAGGCCGTCGTTCGCCAAGAGACCTAAGAGCACCTCAGAATCCACGCGGTTCTTGGGACAACCTAAGCTGATCAGAAAGACCTTTTCCATGGTTAAACGCGCGACAACAAAAAAGGGGGGATACCCCCCCTTTTTTTAAATGTACGTTCGTCGTTAACGATCTTATTCCTTATTACGCTCTCACTTGTGGCTATCGTGGCTATCATCATGCCCTGTTCCCGGCATTGGTTCCACCTTCCTTCCCTTGATCTCTACTTTGCCGGTATCTAAGTAGAGGGTGATTTCATCCCCTCGTATCCAATCTCCAGCTTCCCTCATCTTGGCGTCTTCCGTCATTACCATAGTTTTTTCAACCGGGGACCAGACGGCCTTCTTGGAGAAGATTTCTTGTTTTCCACTCCTGACCGCCACCTCATCCCTGGCCACCATTTCTTTGGGGAGATTACCCTCATCCATGGTCAACAGGAGGGACTCGCAGCGAATGGTGACCTCTTCACCCAAGGCTACGACGTCGCCCGTATATAAGATGGCATTCTTCTCGAGGATGTTTTTAGTATTCTTGGCGGTGATGCGGAAGGGAAGGGCCTTGACCGCTTTTTCAAGGGGTCTGGCCTCCCTCATGCCTATCTCCTGGCCCGCAGGAGAAGCTGCAACCACCCCTTGCGCCTCCAGGCTGGCCAGGAGCTTTCTCCCCGGTTTGGCGAAGAGGCTTTGAGGGTAATCCCCCACGAGTTGCGTCAAGGGGGTCAGGGCCTCAGTATCCCGCTGCTGTTTGTGCAGGGCAAGGGCAAGATAGTAGAGGGCCTCATCATCCACGCCGGAAACGGGGTACCTCGCCAACGTCGTGAGTGATCTTTTCTCTGCTGCCTCGTATTTCCCCTGGCGGAGGTAAAACTGGGCGATATAGAGCTCATTCTCTGCCAGCCTTCGGCGACAGAAGATAATCTTCTCCTGGGCCTTCTGGGCGAAGATGCTGTTAGGATAATTTGCCACCACATTTTGAAAGGCTGTCAGGGCTCGCACCGTAGCTTTCTGGTCTCGATCCTTCGACAATACCTGTCGGTAATAACAGAGCCCTAATTGATAATCCACATAGGGGATGTCCGGGTGAAAGGGGTGCTGCTTTCTGAACTCCATATATCTGGTGATGGCTTCCGGATACTCCTTCCGAAAGAAGGAGCAGTCCGCTATGCGGAGGTCCGCCTTAGGGGCGTAGAGCTCATCAGAGGGAAAGTATTCCTTCAATCGTGTGAAAATCTCCGTGGCATCTGAGTATCTCCCTTTGTTGAAAAGAACCATCCCCTCAGTGTACAGTACCGCAGGGTCCTTGGGCGTGGACTGCATTTTCTTCTTGCCGGCACAGCCGATCAACGCAAGGGAAACGATCAGTACCATGCCGATTGAAACAAGATATTTGGCCTTCATCAGCTTATCCCCCTTATAATTAAAACCTTAATCATATATAAAAATACCCCCTCCGTCAACCTTATAAACCAATCTGGTCGCCTATCCCCTGCATGGCCCTGAGGCTCAAATCGGCGAATTCCTCCAGGCTCAGGCCGAGCTTTTCGCACTCTTTGATGGCGTCTCTGCGTACCCCGCGAGCAAAGCCCTTTTCTTTCATCCTTTTTACGATGGAGGAAGGTTTCACGCCGGCTATTCTCTTGTCGGGATAGACCAGGGTGGTGGCTACGATCAAGCCGGTGATGGCCTCCGCACTGGTGACGGCAAAATGGATGGGTTTCTCCCGTTTCATATGTAATGCCTCGGCGTTGTGGGCCTTGATGGCATCAATGATCTCCTCCTCGAACCCCCTTTTCTGAAGGATCTCCTCGGTCCTCAGGGTATGTCGGGCAGGGTCTCCCTTGGTCTCATCATAATCCAAGTCGTGGAGGAGACCCGCAATCCCCCAGCTCTCGGGGTCATGGCCCATCTTTGCCGCTAAGGCCCTCATCACCGCCTCCGTGGCCAAGGAGTGTTTGATAAGGACCTCCTCGCTGCAGTACTCCCTCAGCAGATCTAGGGCTGTGCCTCGATCGATCATGGTAACCCCCTGAGGATTTTCGATAACAAGAAACCATACACCTCCAAAATAGTCAAGTTTTAGATAAGTTTATCCTTGAAAAATTTTTTCGATACCTTTATCTTATAGCTAATTTATCCTTACTATCGAAAAGGGTTTATCTTTTATGCAGAAAAAAAGGGTTGTTATCACGGGGTTAGGCCCAGTCACCTCCATAGGCATAGGGAGGGAATCATATTGGGAGGCACTCATGGAGGGGAAAACAAGGGTGGGCCCGATCGAATTTCCCAATTTTGATATGGAGCAGTTCAGGACCAGGATCGGGGCCCAGATAAAAGAATTCTCCCTTCAGGATTACCTTCCCTTTCATAAAGGCGACCGATACATGGGTCGAACCTCCCAATTTGCCCTCGTGGGGGCCAAATTTGCCCTGGAGGATGCCGGGATAGAGCTCTTGCCCCGAGAGGGGGTGGAGGGGAGGTATGCGCTCAACCACTCCGATCCCTACAAGATCGGGGCAATCATGGGGGTGGCGACGGAGAATATGGATGTCAGGGATAATTCTTATGATATTTTGGTGAAGCAGGGAAGCCCCCGGAGGATCTCCCCCTTTGCCCTCCCCAATGTCTATACCAGTTCCGTGGCCACCAACGTCACCGAGAGATTCGGCATCCACGGCACCACCTACGTGATCTCATCGGCCTGTGCCTCGGCGAGCCACGCCATTGCCGCCAGCTACAATAGGCTTCAGAATGGTCCTGAAGAGATGATCGTCACCGGCGGCTCGGAGGCCTGCATCACCCCCCTCACTTTCGGCGGGTTTATCGCCCTGAGGGCTATGTCCACCCGCAACGACGATCCTCAGAAGGCCTGCCGCCCCTTTGATCTTCATCGGGACGGCTTCGTTATGGCGGAGGGAGCGGGGATAATCATCATGGAGGAGTTGAACCATGCCCTTAACAGGGGCGCCCCCATCTATGCCGAGCTCATCGGCTCTGGGATGACTGCCGATGCCTTCCACATCGCCGAACCTGATCCAGAGGCCACCTCGTTAGGCAAGGCCATGGAACAGGCCCTGGCCATGGGAGGGGTTGCGCCTGAGGCAGTCGACTACATAAACCCCCATGGGACCTCCACCAAGTTGAACGATGCCACCGAGACCAAGGCCATCAAAAGGGTCTTTGGAGACTACGCCTATCAGATACCCGTCAGCGCTACCAAGTCGATGGTCGGGCACCTCTTGGGAGCGGCCGGCGGGGTGGAGGCCATCGCTACCGTCCTCACTATTAGCCGTGGGGTAATCCACCCTACCATCAACTACGAGTTCCCGGACCCGGAGTGCGATCTGGATTATGTCCCCGATGGCCCTCGTGAGAAGCAGGTGCGGACAGCGCTTTCCATCTCCGCGGGATTCGGGGGGGTCAACTGCGTCCTTCTGTTCAAGGCCTTTGAACCGTAACGATGCCCTGGGATATTAAGACCTCTCTGCTCGCCATCATCCCCATCTTCGTCGCCATGGATGCCATAGGGGTCCTCCCCATCTTCATCTCCTTAACCGAGGGGATGAAAAGAGTGGAGAGGAAACAGGTGGTGCGGGACTCTATCCTGACCGGTTTCGCGGTCAGTCTGGGATTTCTCGCGGTGGGGAAGTTCATCTTTACAATCATCGGGGTCACCATCCCCGATTTTAAGGTGGCCGGCGGCACCATCCTGTTGATCATCGCCATCCGC
>MGQS01000049.1:20562-28323 GCA_001797905.1 Deltaproteobacteria bacterium RBG_16_54_11
GTCGGGATCGTTCCCTTGGGGGTGCCCCTCATCGTAGGCCCTGCCGTCCTCACCACCACCATCATCTCGGTGGACACCTACGGATATATCCCCACCATCATCTCCCTCATCCTTAACCTTGTCTTCGCCTGGTTGGTCTTTTCACGCGCTGCCCTCGTTATCGGCCTCCTGGGAGAGGGCGGGGCCAAAGGGGTGGGCAAGGTGGTCAGCCTGCTGCTGGCCGCCATTGCAGTCATGATGATCAGGAAGGGGATCATCGATGTGCTCACGGGAGGCATATGAACCGATGACTGAGAAGGTTTCCATCGCCGGATGCACCACGTACGCATATCCGCAGGTACTGGCAAGTGTCGGGGACGCCCTAAAACCCCTGGGCGGGATGAGGGCATTTGTCCGGAGGGGGGACAGGGTCCTCATCAAACCCAACCTCCTCGCGGCCAGGCATCCGGACCGGTGTGTGACAACACACCCTTCTATGGTAAAGGCTGTGGCCCAGCTGGTACAGGAAGCGGGGGGGATTCCTGCCATCGGCGACAGCCCGGCCGTGGGGGGGTTGCGCCGGGTTGCGGCCCAGGCGGGGATTGCGGAGGTGGCGGATGAATTAGGCTGCCCCCTCGTTGAGTTTAAGGAGGTGGCCGAGATAAAGACGGACGAGGCATACACCTTCCGCAGGTTTGAGCTGGCCAAGGCCGTTCCGGAGGCCGATGTGATCATCAACCTCCCCAAGGTCAAGACCCACTCCCAGACCCTTCTCACCCTGGGGGTGAAGAACACCTTTGGGTGTATCCCGGGGATGCGCAAGGCTCAATGGCATCTCAAGGCGGGGATCGATCATGCTTATTTCGCAGGGATGCTGGTTGAGCTCTGCCAGATCGTTAAACCGGCCCTGACCATTGCCGACGGGGTCATCGGCATGGAGGGGGACGGACCGGGCAACGGCGACCCGCGGCCGCTCGGCCTGATCCTGGCCGGGGAAAACCCTCACGCCCTCGATGCCACCATCTGCCGGATCATCGGCGTCCCTCCGGAGGATCTCCTCACCATCCAGGCCGCCCGACAACGGGGATTTGAGGGGACAGATCCGAAACGGATAGAGGTCTTGGGCCGGCCGTTGGAGGATCTCGGGGTCTCGCCCTTTCGCCTCCCCGGGAGATTCGACGTGCAATGGAACCTGCCGGATTTCATCAAGAGGCCGCTCAAGAATGTCTTTGTGCCCAAGCCCAGGGTGGATAGAGACCTCTGTGGGGGGTGCGGGGTCTGTGCAGAGGTGTGTCCTCCGCGGGCCATCTCCGTGGACGCAAAAGGGGTGCGGATCGATTACCGTAGGTGCATCCGCTGTTACTGTTGCCAGGAGGTGTGTCCCGAGGGGGCAATGCGCCTTCAGGAGGGGTGGATAAGAAGGCTTGCCTCGTGAGGAACATCAAGTTGACCATCGAGTACGATGGGACCGCCTACCACGGCTGGCAGATCCAACCGGGACTTAAGACCATCCAGGGGGTGATGCGGGAGCAGATCGCCCGGATCACCCAGGGAAACGTAAACCTCCTCGGCGCGGGCAGGACCGATGCCGGCGTTCATGCCCTTGGCCAGGTGGCCAACTTCCAGACCGAGAGTGCCATTGACCTCACCGCCCTGCAGCGGGGGTTGAACAGCCTTCTCGCCCCTGATATTGTGATTACAGGCGTGGAGGAGGTGCAAGAGGGATTTCACGCCCGCTTCAGCGCCCGCAGCAAGCGATACGAGTATCATATCCTGAACCGATCCTATCCCTCGGCCCTCTCGAGGGCCTACGCCTGGTTTATCCCCCATAAGCTCGATCTCGCCTCCATGGAAAGATGCGGTCGGCTTCTCATCGGAAGCCACGACTTCTCCTCCTTCCGTGCCTCGGGCGATGAGAGCCGCCATTCTCTGAGGGAAGTTATCCGCCTGGAGATAGAACAGCGAAAGGATAATCTGATCGTGGTGACTATCGAGGCCAATGCCTTTCTGCGGGAGATGGTCCGCAGCATCGTGGGTACCCTGGTGGACGTGGGAAGGGGAAAGACCTCGTTTGAGGAGTTTGAGGGGATCTTTCAGGCCCATGATCGACGCCAAGCAGGGATGACCGCCCCGGCACAGGGGCTGTTTCTGGCAGAGGTTAAATATTGACAGGCTGCTGAAAAACGCCCATCTGCTGCGTTTCTCTCATCCTTCGTCGTTGCGGCGTACGTCCAAGTACGCCTCACTCCTCAGAATTTCGAGGGCCTTGCATCTGGGCGTTTTTGAACAGCCTGAGAAAAAACCTTTTCAGCAACTTATTAAATTGTGCGTTCGGCCTAGAAATTTGCAGTTAAGTAATATTGCAAGACCAGAGCCTATCATGTTCTAAAAGATTAACATTCGACTACTCCTAGCAGTAGGAGCATCTGTTAGATGAAATCATTTTGTGGTTGATATTTTTTCTTCAATTTTCTTTAAATACTTAGTAGCTTTTTTTATATGGCTATCACCAACAGGTGCATACCCGGCGCCACCTTCTTTTAATTCATATTTTGCACAGTCGATATATTTAAGTATATATTTTTTAGCCAGTTCATAGTTTTGGTTTTCAAAATACATTTCAGATAATTCCTCAAAAGGATCATAGTTGAACATTTCATAAAGTTCTACACATTGTGCAAGCAAATATTCATGTTCCGCTTTTTTAATATCACCCAATTTTCTATTAATCCGTGCCTTTATAAGATGCCTATAATAAGGATCTCCATTTTTCTCATAATAATATCTTGCTTTTTCTAAATTTCCTATTTCTTCGTAAGCCATACCATAAAATACAAAAAAATGTGCGGTTGAGAGTCCTTTGGGTATCTCGTCTTTGATTAGGCTTTCCGCTTTTGAAAAATAGAGAATCGCATCTTTATTTCTATTTAGACACTGTGCCATATAAGCCAGACGATAAAGTGCGTTGAAGTCTTCTTCCGATTTTAGGTTTTTCTTTTCTTTTTTGAATGTGGCCATATCAACTTTTTCTACGGGGCTTGCGGGCGGGCCATAGCCATGCTCTAGTGTGGCGAGTTTGATGCTACAGTCACAAGGATTGCTTTCTTGTGAACTAACCGATATTGGAAGGCATATTAGAATTAATAATATAATTATTTTCATATTAAACTAACTCAGAAGGATTTAAGAGAAATAGGGCCGGGCCTTGAATGGTGAATTAAAATTTAAAAGTTAATATCAGCTTATATTTCAAGACCCGGCCCCTGAATCAGAGGCAATTATCTCCTGCGCTTAGGAGCAGCCTTAGTAGTTTGAGTAGTCTTAACAAAGTCCACGGCAAAGATCACGAGGAGTAAACAGCCCAGAAGTGCGGGGACAAGGTAGACCTCTCCATAATTGATGCCTTCCCACCATGTGCCGAATACCGGCGTACCTAACCGGGCGCCGACCCACCCGATGACGACCTTGGACAGATAAGACCAAACCCCCGGCACAACGTAATACTTAAAACCAAAATGCAAGATCCCACAGACCACAACACTGATAATCAACAAAACGAGAAAGCTCATGAAATCCATGGTAGTCCTCCTCTCATTACGGTTGGTTGGAAATTACTCTTATAGATCCCTCACCTATTGAGAGATTTCCGCCCTGGTTTTCGCCCCAACAAAACCCGCCACCCGACGCATTGTTATACGGCGAATGTATGACTTGCTTTTTATCGAGGTTAAAGACAATCGGCCTCTGAAGACAAATAAAACATCTTCAGAGGCCGCATATCGATACCTTGACGTTGACAAGGATAAGCTCGTCGCATGTATCCTCTCTGAGACAGGACGCGCCTTCTTCAGGAATCAGGCGATAGTTTTTTTAAAAAAAGTCTTAAACGCCTCACTTTAATACGATCCACAAGGCGTGGATGATGCCCGGAATATAAAAGAGGATACAGAGTATGATATTGATAATAAAATCTTTACCAAGGCCTTTTTTGATGAGCACTGCAACAAAGGGCAACAGTATCGCCAAGATGATGAGCAGAATGCTGGCTTTTTTCTTTGCCATGAGCATGCCTCCTTATTTTAACGAACCTTTTGCAGGATCACCCGCTTCTCAGTTGCCGGGGCCTTCTTTTCCTAGGGCCTATTAGTCAACACTTTTATCATTTTGTCAAGTTTAAAAAACAGATAACGCTCATTCAGATGATGGCTTTGTCGCCAGGCTGCACACGCGGTCCGGCTCGCAGGCATGGCATTCCAATTGGAGGGTCGTATGATTGATGTGGTAGTGTTGGGTAAGGTACTCTTGTATAACCTCCATGATCCGAGCGCTCTCGCTGATTTGCTGGTCCTGTATCTGGACGTGCCCGCTCAGGGCATGGAGGCCCGAGGTGATGGTCCACACGTGGACGTCGTGAAAGGACTTAACCCCCTCTATGGCCTCGACCTCCCGGATCAGCTTTGCGAGATCGATGTGCTTGGGCACTGCCTCGAGCAGGACAGCCGCTGTTTCCTTGACCACGCTATATGCCCCTTTGAGGATGATCAGGCCGATCATGAGGCTGAGGATGGGGTCAACGATAAACCATTTGGTGAAGAAGATAACGATCCCGCCGACGATCACCCCTATTGATGAGAGGAGGTCTCCTACAATGTGGAGAAAGGCCGCCTTGACATTGAGATTTTTCTTGCTCGACGCATGGAGGACGCGGGCGCTTGCTATATTGGCCACCAGGCCCACAACGGCAACGGTCATCATGAGCACGCTCTTGACCGGCTCCGGCTGCAAGACACGGTGGTATGCCTCATAAAAAATGAAGAGCGCCAAAAAGACCAGAGTGGCCCCATTGATCTGGGCGGCAAAGATCTCCAGGCGATAGAAACCGAAGGTGGTTTTATTCGTGGGGGGCCTGGAGGAAACCCTGAACGCCACGATGCTCAGGAGCAAAGCCAGGACGTCGGCCAGCATGTGGCCGGCATCGCTCAGGAGGGCGAGGCTGTTCGCCAGCAGCCCCCCCACAAACTCGGCAATCATCACGACCAAGGTAATTGCCAGGGCGATGAGGAGGGGTTTCTGAAAGCCGCCTATGGCTCTACCCTGATCCTGGTGCGCGTGGACCTCCATTTTTCTATTGTAGCATAAAAACCCTGGAAGGGAAAAAAGAAGCTGAAGAGCTGGACTGCGTTAAAACAGACTTGCCTTGAAGAATTCGCTGCAAAAATAGTCTTGATCAGACAATCCCCCTCAGTCCCCCTGACCAAAGGGCCACCTTCGGCTTCGGTTTTCCAAAGGGGGAAGAGCGAAAGTCTCCCTTTGTAAAGGGAGATTTAGAGGGATTTTTCTACCTTGCTGTTGCGGGATGGCGAGCGGATTACCAGATCTTGATAAGGCTGCGGTTGTTGAGGGGTGCAGGGGGCAGATTTACCTCTGCACCCCTCCTGGATTTTTTCCTTGGTTTATTACAGATACAAGAGTTCCAGTTCTATGGCGCCTTTCACAGAGGGGGAGAAGGAGAGCTTTTGCAGCACCTTTTCCAGGGCTTCCTTCTTATACCCCTTTCCCTGGTGGCTCTTGACCTGGATTGCTTTTACCTTTCCTTGCTCAACTTGCAAAACCACGACTACCTTGGTGAGCGCCCATTGCCGGAACAACTGCGCCAACTCGCCCTTGATTGCGGATAGCGCCTTTTCCGCGTCTGCCATCGTCATGCCGGCAGGGAGCTTGCCGCCCGTGAGGTAGATCTGGGCAGGCTCCTTTTTTACCTCCTTTTGATAGAAGCCCCCGCCCTCTCTCGACGCGTCTGCCATTGCCAAGGAAGAGGAGGGAGGGGCGGCGAACTTGGCCTTCATCATACCCCGCTCGCCGACGGCGTAATCACTGACCCCTTCAGGCAGCGGCAGCGGCTGTTTTACGGTCACGACCTCTCCGGTATCGCGCACGATGGTATCAACGGCGACAAAGGAGGTGTACTGGGTCATAAGATGGTAGCGGAGGCCGAGCCGCGTCACCTCCTCTTTCACCTCTACCCCGAGCTTGCCGTAGTCATCGAGGCGGGCGATCCGCTCCCTGGCCCAGAGGTATCGCAAAGCAACGTTTCCCTCATCCGCCATCTGTGGGTTCACCGGGATCGATTTTTTATAATCGCCCGAGGCGGTCTTGCCCTTTACCAGAATGGTTCCTCTGGCATTCCTATATTTCCCAAAGATGATCAGGGGGCGCTGGGCAAAGAGGTCAGGGAGGGCAGGGGGCTCGATATCAGAGGCGTCAAATCCCTGAAAGGTTACCTGGATATCGGTGAGCAGGGGGGCCTTGACATATGCGGCGAATCTTTCCGCTGTCTGGCCAGCCTCCTTTTGATCGGCGACCACAAAGGGCTCTCCCTTGCCTGCCCTGGCCATCCCTTCGATGAGAAAGCGATTGACGCTCGTCCCTATGCCGAAAGCAAAAAAGTTTGCCTTATTCAGGTTCTTCCTGATCAGGTCAAAGGCCTCCTTTTCCACGTCCACATACCCGTCAGTCGCTATGACGACGATGCGCGAAAGCCCTTCCCTTTTCTCTAAGGCAAGCGCCTGTTGGAGGGCGGGCAGGAGCCTGGTGCCTCCGCCGCCTTGCTGCCCTTCGAGCATGGCAAGCGCCTTCCCCTTGTTCTCCGCTGAGGCGGCAAGGGGCCGGGGAGAGAGTACCTCGGAGCCGCCGGCAAAGAAGATGATATTAAAGTAATCTTTTTGCCGCAGGTTCCGGATGATCCCCTTGATCAGGGTCTTGGAGACCTCCAGGGGGAATCCGTACATGGAGCCGGAGACATCGACGATAAAGACGTATTCACGCGGGGGCACTTCCTTGGCCGTTACCCTTTTGGGGGGTTGCAGCATCAGGAGGAAGTAATTCCCATCCTTGCCGGGATAGAGTAAGAGTCCGCTCTGTATCTGCTCCCCCTGGAGGGTATAGCGCAGGATAAAATCCTTATTGCCTCCCTTCTTCTCATCGGGGGCCAGGTTGATCTCTGCCATATCCCGTGACTTTTGTATTGTCACCTTGTGAGAGGGGACCCAGACGGCGCCCAAGGGGATGCCTGCCCTGATATGGGCAGCGATATTAAAGGTATAGGGGGCTTCTTGTCCCTGGTGCAGATAGGGGGTCTTGACCCACTTGTCTGAATCTTGTGCCCCTTTCTCTTTCCGCTCGGTATAGCGGGGGCCCACCACCGTGGGGAAGACGAATTCGTAGATCCCCTTTTCCGGGACCAGGAGCTCGGTGTAACTCACCTGCACCTCGATGCGATCGCCGGGCATGATGTTCGCTACTTTCATTTGAAAAACATTAGGCCGCTCCTGTTCCAGGAGCGAGGCGACCTTGCCCTCCTCCTTTGCCTGCTCATAGATCCGCTTGGCAGCGGCCCTCTCTTCTATCCGGGCCTCGATGACCCTGTTCCCTATCCGCATCCGCATGGCGTGTATGGCCGACTTGGTACCCAGGGGGAACACATAGATCGCCTCGATGGTCCGCTTGCCTTCATTCTTATAGACCTGGGTGAGCTCGATCTCGGCGATCACCCCGGCGATATCCACCTTGGCCTTGGTCTCTAAGAGAGGAAAGGGGTCGAGGGTTGGGTCCTTGCTCTGGACAAAGAAGTAGGGGGAAAGGACCCGCTCCTCCTTCGCCCCCCAAGAAGCAGTGAAGGGGAGCATAGCAATGATAAGACCGACAATAAAAATGAGTTTTTTCATGGTTCCACCTCCATAGTTTTATGTTCTGCTTGTATTAGACAAAGGACACCTGAAAAAG
>MGQS01000050.1:0-837 GCA_001797905.1 Deltaproteobacteria bacterium RBG_16_54_11
GTAAGGAGGAAACCATGATCAAGAAGCAACTCTTTTCTCCAGGGCCGACCCCGGTGCCTGAACGGGTCTTGCTCGCCATGGCGTAAGGAGGAAACCATGATCAAGAAGCAACTCTTTTCTCCAGGGCCGACCCCGGTGCCTGAACGGGTCTTGCTCGCCATGGCGGGTCCGGTGATGCACCATCGTGATCCCGGCTACGAAGTACTCTTTCAGGAGGTCAGGGAGGGGCTCCAGTACGTCTTTCAGACAAAGCAAGAAGTCCTTGTCCTTGCCTCATCGGGGACCGGCGCCATGGAGGCGGCGGTATGTAATACCCTCTCAGCCGGGGACGAGGTCTTAGTGGTCAGAGGAGGAAAATTCGGCGAGCGGTGGGCGGAGATTTGCGAGGCCTATGGCGTCAAGGTTACCAATATTGATGTCACGTGGGGTCAAGCGGTGGATCCAGCCGCCGTCAAAAAGGCCCTCGACGCCAAGCCCGCCATTAAGGCGGTCCTGGTGCAGGCAAGTGAGACGTCTACCGGTGTGATGCACCCGGTCAAGGAGATCGCCGATATCGTCAAACCGCGTTCGGGCACCATCTTCATTGTGGATGCGATATCCGCCCTCGGCGTATCTAATCTTCCCATGGATCAATGGGGAATCGATGTATTGGTAAGCGGCGCGCAGAAGGCCTTTATGCTCCCGCCCGGCTTGGCCTTTATTGCCTTAAGCGCCAAGGCGTGGGGGTTTGCAGAAAAAGCGAACCTCCCTAAATTTTACTTTAATCTCAAAGAGGAATTGGCCGTCGCACAGAAGAATCAGAGCCAGTTTACCCCGGCCATATCTTTGGTTGTAGGT
>MGQS01000050.1:868-937 GCA_001797905.1 Deltaproteobacteria bacterium RBG_16_54_11
AAGGGCTGGAAAACGTCTTCAAACGACATGCGCTGCTTGCCCGGGCGACCCGGGAGCCGGTCAAGGCCC
>MGQS01000050.1:1094-3575 GCA_001797905.1 Deltaproteobacteria bacterium RBG_16_54_11
GTATTGCCCACATCGGCTATTTTCAGCCGCTCGACATCATCCAAGCCGTGAGCACCTTGGAGCTCGTGCTCAAGGGCTTGGGATATCCCGTAAAGCTGGGAGCCGGTGTTAAGGTAGCCGAGGAGATATTAAGCGAAGGATAAAGGGAGGAATGCGATGAAGGTATTGGTGAGCGATGAGTTCTCCCCTCAGGGGTTGGAGATCTTACAGAAGGCAAAGGGGGTGGAGGTCGATGTCAAGACCGGGCTTTCACCCGATGAACTCCGCAAGATTATCGGGACGTATGATGCCCTGATTATACGTAGCGCGTCCAAGGTGACGGCCGATGTCATCGAGGCGGCTACCAACCTCAAGGTGATCGGCAGGGCAGGGGTCGGCGTAGACAATGTTGATGTACCGGCAGCTTCCAAAAAAGGAATCGTGGTCATGAACACCCCCGGGGGAAATTCCATGGCAGCCGCGGAGCATACCATCGCATTGATGTTCTCCATTGCCCGCAGTGTCCCCCAGGCCGCGGTCACTATGTGGGATAAGAAATGGGAGAAGAAGCGCTTCATGGGCATGGAGGTCTTCGGCAAGACCTTGGGGGTCATCGGCATCGGAAACATCGGCGGTATCGTGGCCGATCGAGGGCTCGGGCTCAAGATGAAGGTCATCGCTTTCGATCCCTTTATTACCCCCGAAGTTGCCGCCCAAAAAGGGATCGAGATGGTCTCTCTGGACGAACTCTTCGCCCGTTCCGACTTCATTACGGTCCACGTCCCCAAGACCAAAGAGACGGAGAACATCATAGACGCCAAGGCCATCAGCAAGATGAAGGACGGCGTCATGATCATCAACTGCGCCCGCGGCGGGATCATCGACGAAAAGGCCCTGGCAGATGCCTGCCGCAGCGGCAAGGTTCGGGCGGCGGCGGTGGATGTTTTTACCAAAGAGCCGACCACACCTGACAATCCTCTCTTAGGGATCGAGAATATCGTGTGCACCCCGCACCTCGGCGCCGCCACGAGCGAGGCGCAGGAGAACGTGGCCGTCGAGATCGCGCACCAGATCGTGGCCTATTTGACCGAAGGGACGGTCAGGAATGCCGTCAATGTTCCCTCAGTGGACGCCCAGGTCTTGGCGACGCTCGGGCCTTTTCTCAACCTCGGCCAGAAAATGGGAGGGTTCTTCGCCCAGACGTGCCCCTTCCCCTTGAAAGAGCTGGTCATCGAATACCGGGGTGAGGTCACCGCATACAACGTGGCCCCGATCTCTTCGGCGATCCTCGTGGGGGTCCTCAAGTCGCACATGGACGAACAGGTCAATGATGTCAACGCCCCCTTTATTGCCAAGGAACGGGGGATCACCTTCAAGGAGGTCAAGGTGACGGAAACAGCCGACTTCACAAGTCTTGTCACCCTGAAGGCGGAGGCAGGCGGCAAGTCCCATGTCATAGCCGGGACCTTGTTCGGCAAGAAAGAGCCCCGACTCGTAGCGGTGAATGAATATCTAATAGAGGCGATACCAACGGGGAATATCCTCTTGGTCGATACCCTCGACAAGCCGGGGGTCATCGGGAATATCGGGGCCGCTTTGGGGAAAAAGGAGATCAATATCGGCGATATGCAGTTCGGCAGGGACAAGAAGGGGGGGAAATCTCTGTGCATCCTCCACGTGGACGCCATCCCCACCAAGGATGTCCTTGACGAGCTTGGCCGTCTTCCCCACGTGAACTCCGTGAAGCTCGTCCAACTCTAGCTCGGGACAAAGGGAGGAGATGGCACAGGTCATCTGCGTCGTAGGGGCCCAATGGGGAGATGAGGGTAAGGGGAAGATCGTCGACCTGCTGGCCGAGTTCGCCGATGTCATTGTCCGCTTTCAGGGGGGGAGTAACGCCGGCCACACCCTCGTCGTGAACGGGGAAAAATTCGTCTTTCACCTCGTCCCGTCAGGAATTCTCCGCCACGGAAAACGATGCATCATCGGCAACGGCGTGGTAGTTGATCCGAAGGAGCTCCTCGAGGAGCTGGACGGCATCAAGAAAAAGGGATACCTGCAGGACGACTCCCAATTTCTCCTCAGCGAGGAGGCGCACCTCATCTTCCCGTACCATAAAATAATCGATCAAGGCAGAGAACGCATTCGTTCCGGAAAGATCGGGACGACCGGCAGGGGGATCGGCCCTGCCTATGAGGACCGGGCCTCCCGGGACGGGATCAGGGTCATCGATCTTATGGAAGAAGAGGTCTTCCGCAGGAAGCTGGAGGAGAATCTCGCTGAGAAGAACTACTATCTCGTCCATATATTGCAGGAAAAGGGGCTGGAGCTGGAACCCCTGTATCAGGAATACATGCGGTATGGGGAGCGGCTGCGCAAGTATATTACGAACACCTCCCTCGCTATCGCTCAGCAGATCAAGGAGGGGAAGCGGGTCCTTTTTGAAGGCGCTCAGGGGACCCTGCTCGATGTGGATCACGGCACCTATCCCTTCGTCACCTC
>MGQS01000050.1:3594-3761 GCA_001797905.1 Deltaproteobacteria bacterium RBG_16_54_11
AACGCCTGCGCCGGCGCCGGCATCGGTCCCACGCAAATAGACTTGGTCCTCGGGGTCACCAAGGCCTACACCACCAGGGTTGGAGGTGGCCCCTTCCCGACAGAACTCCACGATGAGATCGGCGAGCTGCTCCGGGAAAAAGGAGGGGAATACGGAGCGACGACCGG
>MGQS01000050.1:3899-4246 GCA_001797905.1 Deltaproteobacteria bacterium RBG_16_54_11
GGTGGAAGGCCGGGTGATCACGGAATTCCCCGCCAGCGTTGATCTGGTGGCTCGCTGCCAACCCGTGTATGAGGAATTAGAGGGGTGGCAGGAAGATATCAGCGGCGCCCACGAGATAGCGCAACTCCCGGCTGCTGCCCGGCGCTATCTTAAACGAATAGAAGAACTCACCGAAACCCCCATCCACATCGTCTCCGTCGGGGCACAACGCAATCAGACCATCATCCACCGTAATCCCCTGGTGAATTAGGCTGCGGTAAACGCTATTCGAACTGCAAACATCCATGCCAACCGCGAGAATATCGACAAAGGGCCAGGTCGTTATACCCAAGCGGGAAAGGGAGCAG
>MGQS01000050.1:4286-6092 GCA_001797905.1 Deltaproteobacteria bacterium RBG_16_54_11
TCAATGACCATATCGAGATCCGTCCTTTACCGGAAGACCCGGTGGAGCATTTTTGCGGCATCTTTAAAGAGGGCGCTTCCCTTACCCGTCCGCTGTTACGTGCGCGAAAGGAGGATATCAGACGCGAAAAAGGAAAACGTGCTTGATTTCTTTACCCTTCTAAAATATTTCAAGAAGCATCATTGTTCTATGCTTTTCGCTTGTCCCGATATTCCATGAGTTTTACAATCTGAGTAACAACGTCCCCAAAATCCCTCCTATATCCTTACAAGAGAACGAGGGATGGAAAAGACGAAATATTTTATCATTAGACCAAAATTATTTAAGTGAAACAGAAAAGACCACCATCAGATATAAAAATATATTTGATCCAATATCAATATAAGTTGCAGTGCTCTAGATTTAGTATAATCCTCCGTTCTCGCAACACCATGGCTTGAAGTATGCCTTGACAAAGAAATATCCCCTTTTTCAAGGTCAAATTTAGGGAAAATCGACTCGTTAAGATATTCGAAGAATGCTCGGGGGAAGAATAAGGACAAGTCAGATCCCGACTTAATTCTGCCTTTGTCAACAATATAGGCGATCAAATCTGGGACATGTATATGTTTACCTTTACGAGTCTCTTCAAAATAATGCAGTCGGATAATACCTTCTATTTCTGGTAGAAGAGTCTTGATACAGGCAATAAATCCTTTACTGTCATTTCTTAAGTAGGAATCAATTCCCGTTTCTAAAATATCCCTTTTATCTTTGAAAAGCTTTTTCTTCCACCATTTGTTAGTAATGCGGGCAATTCTTTCTTGATCGAATTTAGAGATGAGTTCTTCTATCCTAGATTGCGGATCAGTCAAATTCTGATATGCAGCGCTAACTTCTTTAAATTCTGAACCAATAATTTCGATGAAAGGAAACCATCCATCCTTTATCAATAAATCGAATTGTGGCTTTGATTCTAAAACGTCATAAACATACTGAAAAGAAAGGTATCTATAAAGTGACCCTAATTCTGATTGCATTGCTTCAATATCGAGGCCATCATCCCTGTGAAGATCGAAAAATAGCCCAAACTTCCATCTAACTTTAAAGCCGTATATGACCTTATCAGTATATCTAATATTAATTCCTTCAAAAGACAGTTTACTAATATCGGCTATATCATTGACCCGGATGACCTCTCCTTTTTTAAAATCACGCTTTGTCATCATTAATACTTTTGTTGGGATGTAATTAAGATATATATCAGCGGACAAATTATCATGGATCAGTACCAAGAATTGATGTATGGTATTAACAAATACATTTTTAAGAAAGATGCTTGTAATTTGATCTATGTATATGTAAAAAAGAGCATCATCTGAAACTAGAGATCCGCGTGTCTGCACTTTGACTATTCCACCTGGTTTTGCAGTCTCTACTACGAATCCTGCAAAATTTTCTACAGCCTTCAAGTGAATTTGACGCAAAGTGGGCGTAGCGGCATTAAGCTTTCCACCTTTTTTCTTAGGCAGCCTTTTTCTTTTCTTCTTAGATTTCTTCATCTCATTAGCAATTTGTTTATGGATCTAACTTATCAATAGATAGAAAACTTTCCTTATATTGCCTTTATAGCATGTAAAAATTTCCAGTTATTATTATATCAGCATTTGAAATGCAGCGAAGGATGAAAAGGATTTTGCTCCCATAGTCGGTAAGATTTTCTAGTGATTTGCTTAATGTCTCCTTGAAGAGATTTGTAGGCATCCCAAAATGATGGTAGCGTGCGAGACTTCATAAATCTCTATGGCTCATCGCTTTTGCCAGCCC
>MGQS01000051.1:0-344 GCA_001797905.1 Deltaproteobacteria bacterium RBG_16_54_11
AAGAATGGGGGGAATGGGAGACCCCTTTGGCCTGGTAGCTGACGAGTCTGACTATCTCATCCATCCAGCCAAGATCGCCAAGGGAGAAGGGGTGAGGTTCTACGGGGACTACCGCTTCCTCTATACCGGGGTGACGGACTGGGATGTCGATTTAGATGGCGCAGAGGCAACGGATTTCTCCGGCAATGAGCTGAGGCACAATGCCCTGCTGGGCGCCGCCTTTCCCCTGGGCCCGGGGAGGATGGGTCTCTTCTTGACCTATGAAGGCCGGCGTGGCGATTTTGACTTTGACGACGTCGATGATGTTTATAACCTTACGGACGACCTCGACAACTTTGCCCCGA
>MGQS01000051.1:360-1488 GCA_001797905.1 Deltaproteobacteria bacterium RBG_16_54_11
GCCCCTGGGGAGCTTTAAGCTCGGGGCTGAGGTGAGTTTCGCCCATCGCCAGGAGGAGAAGGAGCTGTTCGTCTACGCGACCGATATGAGTGAAGGATTCGTGAACCTCCATATGTCAGAGGGGTTTATTCTTAACTTGTTTATACCCCCCTTTGTCCCCTATGAGTCCGCGTACTGGGAGATCCCGATGAGGCTCGGGGTGGAGGGTCAGGTCGGCCCCCTTGATCTTGAGTTCACCGTGCGGGGGGGCGTTGTCATCTCCGCGGACAACGACAACACGTTAAGGCAGAATGTGCAGGCGCCTGTCGGTAATGTCACGAATTCATTCGACATGGATGGCGATGTGGGGGGATGGCGCATCGGCGGCGATTTCTGGCTGCGGTATCCCCTGACAGACACCCTTACCCTCCCCGTGCTCGTGCGCGCCGACTATGGGGAGAAGACCAGGGACGGCGATGGATCTTTCCTTAGCGATCCTGCGGTATTGCTCGATTACAAACACAAGGAGACCCGCCTGGATCTGGCCATAGGCGGCGGCCTGGACAAGGAGCTTGCGAAAGGCACGAGAATCGCCGCCGGCATCTACTACAACTACCTCCGTCATACCGAGGACGTCTCGACAAATATTTTTGACACCGGTGTATTTGAAGCTGCCGTGGACTTCAGCGACTTTCCTACCCTGACCGAGCATCGGGCCACGGTGCGCCTGGCTGGGGAGCATGAATTCTCCCCTCTGTTTGCCGTGCGCATGGGTCTGGAGGGCTTCTACGGCTGGGCAATGCAAGACGTGACTTTTTCGGTCTTGACCCCACCGGACACGCTGACTGTTGATCTCTCTTCCCATGGCTCTCACTGGGGCATCGGGGTCTCATTGGGAGGGAGCATAAGGTTTAAGCCCATTACCCTGGAGCCCTTTGTCAATGCCGGCTACCAGTCGCTGGATCTGTCCGGCGATGTGGGGGCATTCGCCAATGGAGTACTGGTCGATACCGTTGATCGGGATGATACCCGCAACCAGTGGTACGTCGGCGGCGGGCTTTCGGTTCTGTTTGACATGCCATAACCTCATATAGCTCGCAGCAAGATTCACAGGGCGGGGGGCTTCCCCGCCCTTTTTTATTGTGGCCA
>MGQS01000051.1:1556-5115 GCA_001797905.1 Deltaproteobacteria bacterium RBG_16_54_11
TTAACTTATCTATCGGTTTCACATAATACAAATTGACAAAGATCATAGGGCGCTCTATAGTTAGCAGGGGAGATGCAGATGGAGGGCTTTGGCAGCTATCTCAAGGGTGCGCGGGAGGCGAGAAAGATCTCTTTGCGGGAGATCAGCCGGGTCACCAGGATCAGTCGCAGCATCCTGGAGGCCCTGGAAAGTGATTGCCGGGAGCTGCTCCTTCCCGAGGTTGTGGTCAAGGGGTTTATCGAGGCCTATGCCCGGTATATCGGGCTGGACCCCAAAGAGGTTCTATCCAACTATACTAAGTGGCAAGCCGGAAACGCGGCAGCGAAGAAGAGGAAATCGTCTCACGACGGGAAGCAGGGGATACCCCTGAGATATATCTTCGCAGGGGCCGCAGGTGTAACCATCGTTATTATTGCCGCTCTCATCTCCTTGCCTGGCGGACGGGGACCGCACCGGGGAGCGCAGGATGAAGCCCTAGCAAAGGGCGCCCCGAGACATAAGAAGCTGATCGCCTCAAAAACCCAGCAAAACACCCCTGTTCCTCCTGTGCTGACGCAGACGACTGCCCTCCCTTCTTCCCTTGTCAATAGCCAGGAAGCGCCAGAGCTATCCTCGCCCGTGCGCGAGCATCTCCTCGTCATCAAGGCTTCGGAGAGGACATGGATACAAATACAGGATGGGTCCGCTCTTCCCTTTGATATCATCTTGTATCGAGGGGACAGCTATACGCGCAAAAGCTCCCACCAGTTAGCGATTTTGATAGGAAACGCCGGTACTGTCACCGTGACCTTCGACGGCAAAGAGTTGGGGATCTTGGGGGGGGCTGGGGAGGTGGTCAAACTCAAGCTGCCTTCCCTTGAAGAAGGGTAAGTCTTCCGTTGTTCTCACTGCTGGATGTGAAGGGAGAGGACTTCTGCTGCTCCATTTACGGCAATTTCCTTGCTCCCGCACCAGGCGCAGCTTACCATGGAGAAGCTTAGATCTGCCTCCATCAACTCAACATCCTCTAAACCATGCAGGGTCTCATCTTCGGGATCCCCTATGATTTCCGCCACTTCTTCATGTTCATCGAGTTCTACTTCCAGCACCTTCTGGATGGAACACCACATGTTGAAATGAGAGGTGTTGCCGCATCTGAGACACTTGGCCATCTCCGCACTCCTCGCCCTTCTTGGTAAGGTAGACTTCTACCACAGAAAGGGCCTCGGTGCAAGCTAATCGTCACCCTCGTCCCTTTACAGAACGGTTCTAGGGGGGTTATAACCGTTGAGGGGAACTGCGCAATGGAAGTCATCATTACCCATATCAACGCCGATTTTGACGCCTTGGCCTCCCTGCTGGCGGCCCACAAGCTCTATCCAGAGGCCAAGCTGGTGTTCCCCGGATCTCAGGAAAAGAGTTTGCGGGATTTCTTTGTCCGCTCTACCTTCTATGTCTTGGAAGCGGATCGGGCCAAGGATATCGCCTTAGAAAGGGTGACGAAGCTCATCATAGTGGACACCAGACAGCGATCGCGCATCGGGCGCTTTGCCGAGATCGTTGATAAACCGGGTTTGGAGATTCATATCTACGACCACCATCCCGCCTCCACAGAAGATGTAAGGGGGACCCTCGAGGCCATCGAGGAGAAGGGGGCTACCATTACCATCATCCTCAGGCAATTGAGGGAGAGGGGCATCCCCCTTACCCCTGACGAAGCGACCATCATGATGTTGGGGATCTACGAAGACACGGGGTCCCTCACCTTCAGCTCCACCACCGCAGAGGACTTTCACGCCGCCGCCTATCTCCTCCCCCAGGGCGCGAGCCTCAATATCATCTCCGATATGATCACGAGGGAGTTGACGGCCGAGCAGGTCTTCTTGCTCAATGACCTCATCGGCTCGGCAGAGCGGTATGACATCCGGGGGGTGGAGGCAGTGGTGACCACCGGCTCGTCCGATCGATATATCGGAGACGTGGCCATCGTGGTCCATAAGCTGAAGGATATGGAGAACCTCAATTGCGTCTTTGCCTTGATCAGTATGGAGGATCGGATCTACCTCATCGCCAGGAGCAGGGTGGCGGAGGTAAATGTGGCTGAGGTGGCCCTGGAGTTCGGCGGCGGAGGACACCCCACAGCTGCCTCGGCGACCATCAAGGATCTGACCATGGTTGAGGCCAAGGAGAGACTGCTGGGGGTCTTACATGAGGTGGTGAGGCCGCGGATACGGGCAAGGGACATCATGATCCACCCCCTCAAGGCCATTCAGCAAGACGCGACCCTCGCAGAGGCCCACAAGATATTGAGCAGGTACTTTTCTATCACCGTGCTTCCGGTCTTGGCAGGGGAAGAGCTGGTGGGTTTGATCTCCAGACCGATTGTGGAGCGGGCAATGCTCCATGGCCTCGGAGATCTCATGGTAAAGGAATATATGATTGCCGATTTTGCCATCGTACAGCCCGATGCCGCCTTGCGAGAGGTGCAGGGTCACATCGTTGGGGAGAATCAGCGGTTTCTGCCGGTGGTTGAAAAAAACAGGTTGATCGGAGGCATTACGAGGACGGACCTCTTGCGGGCCTTGCACGATGTCCTCACCCCCTCACCCCTGGCCACCCTCACGACGAGAAGGAAGGCCGTGGCCAAACTCATAGATGAGCGGCTTGCTTCTCCTATCGTCTCCCTCCTGCGGGGATTAGGTGAGGTGGGTGAAGAGTTGGGGCAACAGGTATACGCAGTGGGGGGATTCGTCCGGGATCTGATCTTGAGGAGGGAGAACTACGATATCGATGTGGTGGTGGAAGGCGACGGCATCCACTTCGCCCAGGTATTCGGCGCCAGAAACGGATGCCGGGTGAAGGTGCACAAGAGGATGAAGACCGCTACCCTCCTCCTGGCTGATGGGTACAAGATCGATGTGGCCACGGCACGGATGGAATACTACGAGCGCCCCGCTGCCCTGCCGACCGTAGAGCTCAGTTCCATTAAGATGGACCTCTTCCGACGGGACTTTACGATTAATACCTTGGCCATCGAGCTCTTGCCCGGCGCCTTTGGTCAACTGCTCGACTTCTTCGGAGGACAGCGGGATCTGAAAGAGAGGGTGATCAGGGTCCTGCACAACCTTAGTTTCGTCGAGGACCCTACGCGCATCTTCAGGGCTATCCGCTTCGAGCAACGGTTCGGCTTTCATATCGGGAAACATACCCAGAACCTGATGAAAAACGCCATCTCCATGGGTTTTTTCGAGCGATTGAGCGGAACGAGGCTCTTTTCGGAGTTGGAGCTGATCCTGCGCGAGGAAAATCCCCTTCCCATGGTGGAGCGGATAGCGGAGTTTAATCTCCTGCCATTCCTCCATCCCCGCTTGAAGTATGACGCTTCCACCAAGGCCCTGTTGGCCAGGGTCTATGAGGTGGTCGGCTGGTTCGACCTCCTCTTTTTAGAGGCGCAGTACTCGAAGTGGATGGTCTATATCCTCGGCCTGGCCGATCAGTTGCAGCCGAAGGGCTTGGAAGAGTTGATTCAGAGGCTCTCCCTGCCCCCGCGGTACAAAAAGATATTGCTAGAGGGGAGCAG
>MGQS01000051.1:5210-10262 GCA_001797905.1 Deltaproteobacteria bacterium RBG_16_54_11
TATGTCATGGCCAAGACGGAGGAGAAAGGGCTCAAGAAGGCGATCTCCCTCTTTTGCACCCAGCTCAATGCAATGAAGGTGAGCCTGCGGGGGAAGGACCTGCAGGAGTTAGGCATCCGACCGGGCCCCCTCTACCGCGAGATCCTCGATTCCCTTCTCTTGGCGCGTCTCGAAGGCACAATCAAGACCAAAGAGGATGAGATGAGGTATGTGAAGGCTCATTACATAGAGAGGAAACCTTGCCTCTCCCCCCAAGGGGGAGAGGATACAGGTGAGGGGGAAATCGTCTGAGATCATTCATAACCACCCTCACCCTTCCCTCTCCCGCTGGCGGGAGAGGGGGCTAATGAATTTGTCTCGCCATTGGCTGGATTCGAGGGTGATGAAACCATCAGAGGATATTTCTTTTGCTCGGTGAGTTTGACTTTATCGCTCGGCTCTGATAATTTACAAAGGTGTATCTGTGAGGGCACAAGGGTATGAAGAAGAGGCGGGTATTGAGCGGCATGCGTCCCACGGGAAAGACCCACGTGGGGCATCTTCACGGTATCCTGGAGAACTGGCGTGATCTGCAGGATCAGTATGAGTGCTTTTACTTTGCCGCTGATTGGCATGCCTTGACCTCCGAGTACAAGAACACTGCTATTATCAAAGAGAGTTTGACTGAGATGATCATCGACTGGTTGAGCGTGGGCATCGACCCCCGGCGCAGTACCCTTTTCGTCCAGTCGTGGGTAAAGGAACATGCAGAGCTCCATCTCCTTCTCTCCATGATCACCCCCCTCGGGTGGCTGGAGCGCAACCCCACCTACAAGGAGCAGCAAGAGGAGCTGGCGGAAAAAGATATCGGCACGTATGGCTTTCTCGGATATCCGGTGCTCCAGGCTGCCGACATCCTCATGTATAAGGGAAATTTTGTCCCCGTCGGCAAGGACCAACTCCCCCACCTGGAGATCACCAGGGAGATAGCCCGCCGGTTTAACTACCTCTATCGAGAGGTGTTCCCTTGTCCCGAGGCGTTATTGACGCAGGTTCCCAATCTGGGGGGGATTGATGGGAGAAAGATGAGCAAGAGCTACAACAACGCCATCTTCATCTCTGATTCTCCCGATGTCCTCGCCGCCAAGATCGAGCAGATGATCACCGACCCTCAGAGGGCATATCGGAAGGACCCGGGGGACCCTGATGTATGCGGTCTCTTCCCCTATCACCGCATCTACAGTGAACCCGCGGTCGTGGCGGAGATCAACGGAGAGTGCCGTCAAGCCGGTGTGGGGTGCAGGGACTGCAAGCGGATCTTGCTTCAGAAGTTGCAGGAGTACCTGACCTCGATCCAGGAGAAGAGAAGATACTACCTCGCCCACCTCGAAGAGGTGAAGGGGATAATCCACGAGGGGACCGAGAGGGCGAGAGAGGTGGCCCAACACACCATGGGGGAGGTGAGGGAGGCGCTGGGGCTGTAGCCATGGAAGCATATACGGTCAAGGTCGATGTCTTCGAGGGGCCCTTGGACCTCTTGCTGCATCTCATCAAGCAAAATCAGCTTGATATATATGACATACCCATTGCCTTGATTACGGAGCAGTATCTGGAATACATCAGGATCATGAAGGCCCTCGACCTCACCATAGCCGGGGAATTCTTGGTGATGGCGGCGACCCTGATGTATATCAAGTCTCGCATGCTCCTCCCCGCGCCCATCGAAGAGGAAGAGGAAGAGGGGGAGGATCCCCGGGCGGAGCTTATCCAGCGCCTCGTAGAGTACAAGAGGTTTAAAGAGGCGGCTGTTCGGCTTTCGCAGCAGGCGTTATTGGGGGTGGATGTCTTCATCAGGCCCGCCCAGGAGATCGAGGCTGAAGAGGGTGAGATCGAGGCGGATCTCTTTCACCTCATTGATGCGTTGCGCGAGCTCCTCAAACGTCAAGAGGTGGAGGATTTTCATGAGGTAACCCTGGAGCGGGTGACCTTGCGGGATAAGATGACGGAACTATATGAGAGACTCCAAGGGGCACGGGAGGCGGTGCCTTTTTCCGCCCTTTTTACTCCCCTTGCCTCACGGGTGGAGCTGATCGTCACGTTTCTCGCCCTTTTGGAGTTGATCAGATCGGGTATGTTGCGGGCCTATCAGAGGGATGTCTTCGGCCCCCTCTGGGTAACCCGCGCCTTAGCTGCGTGAGGGATTGAAAATGAAGAGGGTATTACTCAGTATCACGGTGATCTTCCTTGTGCTTTGTCTCTGTGGGGTAGGATGGGGGCAGAAGTCCTTTGTGGTCTTGGGCAAGAGCGAACAGGGAGAGGGAGCGCCAAACCCCACCCTGGAGATGGCTATTAAGGATGGGTTGACGCGCGCTATAGAGGCAGTTGTTGTGGACATGATTGCCCCCCAGGACATGAAGAATAGACAGGAGACCTTGTCCGAGGAGTTTTATCGGAAGACCGATGCGTTTATCCTGAGTTACATAATCTTGGAAGAGACGCCACTCGAGGCCGGATATCAGGTCTCGCTCGAGGTCGTCGTAGATACGAAGGGGATAGAGAGTAGATTGATATCGCTCGGGCTTTTAAAGGATCGGGACGAGGGTCCCCGTCTGAGAGAGGTCCAGGTGGTGGTGTCGGGCATTAAGAGTTATGAAACCTACCGCGCGGTGGAGCAACTGCTCAGTGCGGATGCAGAGGTTCAGGGTTTTTCCCCCACCGAGATCACGCCCCCCCTGTTCACCTGGAAGGTGATGATGAAGGGGGAGATAGGGAGGTTGGCCGACAGGTTCCTCTCCTATGACTTCGGCGGTCTCAAGGTCAAGGTTACAGCCTCAAATTCTGAGCGGTTGGAGGTAGCGTTATCGCGCTGAGTTGCTTCCATAAAAGGGGAGGCGGATGATGAAGAAAAATCCGATTCTGATAGGGCTCATCGTCATCGGGGTTATCATGGTGGTTTTCATAGGGGCTATCCTGCTGTTGACCCTGATGTTTCGCAGAGAAGCGCCTTCCTTTGCGACAGGGGCAAAGGTGGGGGTGGTGGAGATCACCGGTGTTATATCCGACTCCAGGGAGGTCATCAGAGGGATTAGATACTTTGTCGAGGATGGCGGGGTGAAGGCCATCGTCTTGCGCGTCGACTCCCCCGGCGGAGGGGTGGGAGCATCCCAGGAGATCTACCAGGAGGTGGTCAAGGCCAGGAAGGTGAAGAAGGTGGTGGCGTCTTTTGGGGGGGTGGCGGCCTCAGGGGGGTACTATGTGGCCTGCGGCGCCGACAAGATCGTAGCCAATCCGGGGACCATCACCGGGAGCATCGGTGTGGTGATGCAGTTTGCCAACCTCGAAGAGCTCTTGAAGAAGATCGGGTACAAGGGGTACGTGATCAAGAGCGGGACGCATAAGGATATCGGTTCCCCCTTCCGGGAGATGACCCCCGAAGAAAAGGAATTGCTCCAGGGGGTGATCGATACCGTGCACCAGCAGTTCATCAAGGCCGTGGCTGAGGGGAGGAAGCTCCCCATCGAGAAGGTAACGGCCATCGCCGATGGGAGGATCTTTGCAGGGGAGCAGGCCCAGGCCCTGGGGCTGGTGGACGAGCTGGGGAACTTGGAGGATACAATAAGGTTGGCCGCCGACATGGCCGGGATAAAGGGTAAGCCCTCGGTGGTCTACACCCGCAAGAAAAAGCTATCGCTGTTTGATTCCCTGACGCAAAGCATTGCCCAGCGCTTCAAGGAGGAGGTGCAGCAGCAGGCGCCGCCGGATCTACAATATATGTGGTATCAGTAATGGCACTCATGGTTGCCGTCACATCCTTGAAAAATGAACATGACCTCTCAATTTTTGACCTTACCTCAAGGGGTGTACCCCTCAAACTCCCTACAGAGACAATCCCCCCTCACCCCCCTTTAGAAAACCGCCGGAGGTGGCCCTTTGGCCAAAGGTGACCCTTTGGTCAGGGGGGAAGGGGGGGGATTTGAAACTTATTTTCTGAGCATACATGTGGGATTAAGGAGAATCCCCCTTCCTGGCCAGGGTGATAAAGCCCGTATGGGCCACCATACGGTGGCAGGGGCGCACGCTGAGCCCCTCGATGTGCCAGTCCCTGAGCAGCGCTTCGAAGGCCTGTATGGAGGTGAACCTCTTTTCCTCCTGCAACGCATCCACCAAGGTCTTGACCTGGATGATGGTGGGGAGGTAACTCGTGAATATCCCGCCGGGGCGCAGGCGCTCCGCTGCATCCTTTACCACCCGCCAGGGCTCAGGGATATCTAAGATGATACGATCAATCCCCTGTTCCTCGATCCCCTCATAGATATCCCGTTGTTTTATCTCCAGATTGGTCGACTCCCCCAGCAAGAGCTGGATATTCTTCCTGGCCCGCTCGATGAACTCCTCGCGTACCTCATAGGAGATGACCCTCCCGTCAGGCCCCACCCCCCGCAGCAAGGCGAGGGTCAGGGAACCCGAGCCTATCCCTGCCTCGAGGCAGGTACACCCGGGGTGGATATCGGCATAGAACAGGATCAGGGCCAGGTCCTTGGGATAGATGATCTGGGTCTCCCGCTTCATGTGCATGATGTACTGTAAGAGGGTCGGCCTGAAGACGAGAAAGGGGTCCCCCCTGGAGGTGCGCACCACGGCCCCTTCGGGCTTGCCGATGACCTCGGCGTGGAGGATCTTCCCCTTGTGGAGGTCGATGTGCCCCTTCGCCCTCATCTTGTAGAAGAACTCCTTATCGTCCTCGGGGTCGAGGAGGATGACGCTTTCACCTTCGGCAATGGGCTGGCTCAATCGTTCTCTATTCATGTTTTGCTATGAGATCTCTGATGATCTTTTCAATTTCTGACAGGTCTGTGTTCATCTGATCACCATCCCCTCTCTTTCGACATTTCGGTGGATAGGGTGGTGAGAGAAGAGTCCGGAGGTCCACTCTCTTTTATCCAAGATGAGCGGATTAATAATAATCTCATTTTCCAGCTCAAGGTCATAGAGAGTAGCGCATATCTCATCTTTTAACTCATAGGTGACGTTATCCGCGAGGATAAGGATGTCCCAATCCGATTCCGTGGCCAC
>MGQS01000051.1:10431-10521 GCA_001797905.1 Deltaproteobacteria bacterium RBG_16_54_11
CTCCTATCTTCGGCTTGAGCGCCCCTTTGGTTACGAGTTCAACCTTAAGGCCGATTGTATTTTCCAGGTATTCCTCCAGCTCAAGAAATT
>MGQS01000051.1:10596-10722 GCA_001797905.1 Deltaproteobacteria bacterium RBG_16_54_11
AAGAACCAAAAACCCCGATTTCCTTCACACCATATTTCTCCATTAAAAAGGGCTTTTGTTTTTTAAGAATCTCTTTGATCTCCTCAAAGGTTTTCATCCTAAAACCTCCGCATAACGCTTCAAGAT
>MGQS01000052.1:0-3226 GCA_001797905.1 Deltaproteobacteria bacterium RBG_16_54_11
TCAAATTTTCTTTTAAACAGCCTCTTTTCTACATATTCTTCTATCTCAGGCGTAACTTTTAGAAAGACTAGACTTGCCAGTAAGAGTGTACAAAAGGCTAAGAAAGAAAAATAAATATTTCCTTTTCCAAAGAAATAATGTTGGGCGAAGATTATAGCTATCATGCAAGGAACCAATACGAAGAATGAAAGATAGGCATAGACCATACCCTTTTTGATTACGATACTCACGTCCATAAGTTGGTGCTTGACAATAGCGTACGATATTATGAAGGGATAAACTGCAACAAGATAATAACCAAAAGGAAAGATATTAATGTTAAATATGGGCAGGAAAGTGCTGACACCTCCGCCGAATCCAAATATTGATGCCAGCGTTACATATTTAAGTTGATTTCTCTTGACTCCTGAAACGCGTGAAATCGTTTTTATCAGTTTATAGTGACTATAAACTGCAATGGTCAAGAAGAATAAGGTCCAGAGCGAAAAAAGGATGCCTGGATCGGTAAAATATTTATAAGAGAACTTCGTTCGAACACCTTTTACAATCAGTGATGTAGAAAAATTTAAAGCGAATAAAATTATGCTAATAAAATAAGTGAGAAATAAAACCCACTTATCACGAAATAAGTATTTTCTACCTATTATGCTGAAAACAAAGTGCAGAAAAAAAGGAGGTATAAAAACAGCTCCATGATAAATGAAGCGTACCCAGAATGTAGCATGAGCTTTGTCTGGAGAATTGTGCATACAAAAAACGCTGAAGCTCCAAACAAACACACTGATACTTAAAGCTAACCATGTCCTGTTGACGACGAACTTGGTATTCTTTAAATAGACAAATATTCCTAAACCTAAGGTTATTATAGCAGTTGCTAGACTTGATACTGTGAAATTCGCTGGCATCTTTTATGATTTATGAAAAAGAAAGTTGGTTAAGACTTTGAACTAAACTATCCCTCTATCACCTTAATAAGTTACGTAATCATATTTTTATTCGTATTTTTTTATAATTAATGCAGCATTTCTTGAGCCAAACCCAAGAGCATTTACTAGGACTGTATTGACTTTTGATTTAATTCCTTTGTTAGGAACATAATTTAGATCACATTCCGGATCAGGCGTTTCATGATTGATGGTGGGATGTATAAATTGGGTCTCAATAGTTAAGGCCGATGCTAGAACGCCTATTGCTGAAGCTCCGCCTATTATATGACCTGTCATCGATTTTGGAGAACTGATCGGTATGTCGTAAGCACGAGAGTCGAATATTTTCTTGAAAGCGAGGGTTTCTACTTTATCGTTTAGTGGTGTTGAAGTTCCATGGGCGCTTATGTAATCGATATCTTCCGGATTCGTGTCGGCGTCTTTTAAAGCTAATCTGATTGCCTCAATAGTCCCTACGCCATCCTCAGGAGCCCTGGTCATGTGATAAGCATCGGAGGTTGCTCCAAAGCCTATGATCTCTGCATAAATATGAGCATTTCGGTTCAATGCGTGTTCGAGTTCTTCTAATACAATTATTGCTGCACCCTCACTCATCACAAAGCCATCACGGTTTTTATCAAAAGGACGGCTTGCCTTTTGGGGTTCACTGTTATGGCAAGACAGTGCCCCCAATCTGCAAAAAGCCCCAAATGTCATAGGGGCTAATGGAGCCTCTGCACCGCCTGTTATAATAACATCTGATATATCATTTCTGATTAGTGATAAAGCATATCCTATAGCATCGGCTCCTGTTACGCAGCCAGTAGAAATTGTATAGGAAGGGCCGGTTATTCCCAGTTCAATAGAAGCTTGTGAAGAAGCCTCGCCGCAGAAGAGTTTAGTTGCTAATAAGGAGTCGATTCTGTTTAAGCCTTTTTCCAAGAATATGGAATGCTGAAATTCAGCATGAGGCATGCCGCCCAATGAGCTGCCCATTACGATACCGGTTCTTTTGCTCACTTTCTCGATTGGTAACTGAGAGTCCTCTACAGCCATTCTAGCTGCAGCCACTGCAAATTGAGTAAATCTATCCATCCTCCTAGCACTTTTTGAATTCATGAAATCAGTAGGCTCAAAATTATTAACCTCACCGGCAATCTGGCTAGGATAAGTGGAAACATCAAATCTGGTGAGTTTTGCAATACCGGATTTTCCTTCCTTCAATGCATTCCAGAAGGCCTCCTTGCCTATGCCATTTGAGGCGACTACTCCAAGGCCGGTGATTACCGCCCTTCTTCCCTTGTTATTTTTTTTCTTTGACTTAGACATCTATATTTTGTGTGTGTGAAATTATTGTGAAGAAAAAATCTAGAAGCGAAAAGGCCATCAAAGGTTGCTCCCTATTAAGAAGGTAAAAAGCTGAAAATTATTGAGCCCTAATTGCCTTATTATAGCAGAAATCAGGGCAATCACAACTAAGTAAATCCTTTTTTGACGTATTTGTCATATATTTTATGCTATAGTTAACAAATGCCTGCAAGAGATCAACTATTATGCATTTTTTTCACTTTTCTTTTTATTAATGCTTGTCTATATTGCAACTTGTTTAAATTTCAACCTTGGTCTATTTATCATAGTAAGTATAGCTGATTAAGATTTTATTAGGGAAGATGGCTGAGAAAAAAGACGGTATTCGGCGTCCCCAGAGTAAGACAATGGGCAAGCAATACCGTAATCCCTTTCCCACGGTGGATATTATCATCGAGCAGGAAAAGGGGATTGTCCTGATCCTGCGCCGGAATGAGCCGCAGCAATGGGCCATCCCCGGGGGGTTTTGCGATTACGGCGAGAGCCTGGAGCAGGCAGCCGTGCGGGAAGCCAGGGAGGAGACGGGGCTAACGGTGGAGCTTATCGAGCAGTTCCATACCTACTCAGATCCCCGGCGGGACCCGAGGCAGCACAATATCACCACCGTCTACATCGCCCGGGCCATCGGCGGGACCCCTCAGGCCCAGGATGATGCCCAAGAGATCGGGGTCTTTACCGAAGCTGATCTCCCTGCAGAGCTTGCCTTTGACCATGATCGGATTTTAAAGGACTATTTCCTCTACAAAAAGACAGGGCAACGCCGGGCCCTTGGCACAAGGGCCACCCCTGGCCAAACCTGAGGTGATCCTTTTGGCTGAAGAGCCACCTGCGAGGTCAGGGCGACCTTCGGCTCCGTCGGTTAGCCACCCAGCCTCGCCAGGGCCTCCTTGATCCTCTTTACCCCCTCTTGGATGACCTCAGGGGCGATGGGA
>MGQS01000052.1:3295-10573 GCA_001797905.1 Deltaproteobacteria bacterium RBG_16_54_11
GGAGATAATCGGTCAGAACAGCGGTGTCCTTGATCCGCTTCCCTTTATGCTCCTTGCCGAGATAAGCGCCTACGTTAGGAAAGCAATAAAAGGCCCCTTGCGGTTTGTAGCAGGACACTCCTTTGATGGAGGTCAACGCCTTCCAGATGAGATCCCGGCGTTTCTGGTATTCCGCCACCATGATGGAGATCTCCGCCTGGCTACCCTGCAAGGCGTCCAACGCCCCCTTTTGGGCAAAGGAGGTGGGGTTGGAAGTGCTCTGGCTCTGGATGCGGTTCATGGCCGCGATGAGCTCCTGCGGCCCGGCTGTATACCCGATCCTCCAGCCGGTCATGGCATAGGTCTTGGAAAGGCCGTTGACGATGATGGTGATGGCCTTTACCTCCTCGCCCAGGGAGGCGATGCTCACGTGCTCAAAGCCGTCATAGCAGATCTTCTCGTAGATCTCATCGGAGATGATGAGTATCTTGCGTTGCAGGGCCACCCCGGTCAGCTCCTCCAGCTCCGTGCGGGTATAGGCGCTGCCGGTGGGGTTCGAAGGAGAATTGATAACCACCGCCTTGGTCTTGGGGGTGATGGCCTGCTCCAGGGCATCGGGCGGCAGCTTAAAGCCTTCTTCTTCAGAGGTGTTGACGATCACGGGTTTCCCCCCTGCCAGCATGACCATGGGAGGATAGGAGACCCAGTAGGGGGCAGGGATGATCACCTCATCCCCGTCGTCTATCAAGGCTTGGGCCAGGTTGTAAAAGGAGTGCTTGCCGCCGCAAGAGACCAATATCTGTTCCTTTTGATAAAGCACCTTATTTTCCCGCTGCAGCTTTGCGCAGATGGCCTCCTTGAGCTCATCGATGCCGCCGACCGGCGTATATTTGGTAAACCCCTGCTGCAGGGCTGCAATGGCCGCATCCTTGATGTGCTGCGGGGTGTCGAAGTCGGGCTCACCGGCGCCGAAGTTGATGACATCGATCCCCTGGGCGCTCATGGCCTTGGCCTTGGCAGTAATGGCCAGGGTAGGGGAGGGCTTGATCATCTGTGCCCGCTTGGATAGCTTCATCGATCTCACCTCCTGCGTCCAGCTTTTAACATAATTCTCCTACCGGTGCAATCAGGCAAATCTCCTTTGACCAAAGGGTCCTCCGGCAGCGCCCTTGCGTATTCCCGGCAGAAGACCTATAATGATCAGCCGTATTTTAGAGGAATCCACCGTGACAGAGCGTTACTCACTGACCAAAGGGGCACCTCCGGCGGGAATCTCGCCTTGGCGGGAAAAGTCGGCAATCCCCCCTCACCCCCCTTTAGCAAAGGGGGGATGGCCGGAGGTGGCCCTTTGGCCAGGGGATTTGAAACCTATTTTCTAGGCAATGGTTATGAAGACACGGTATATCCTCTTTGACCTGGACAACACGTTATATCCGCGAGAATGCGGGCTCTTTCACCTCATCGAGGAGAGGATCAAGGAGTACCTGCGGAGCAGGCTGGGCCTAACCCAAGCTGAGGCTGCTGACCTGAGGCGCAGGTATCTCCGGGAATACGGCTTCACCCTCGTCGGGTTGATGAAGCACCAGGCGATAGATCCCGAGGACTATCTGGCATTCGTCCACGAGGTGGATGTCGAAGGGGTCCTCGCAGAGGACAGAGGGCTTGCTCAGCTCATGTCGCGTATCCCTTTAACGAAGGTCATCGTCACCAACGGCACTGAGCGGCATGCCCAACGCGTCATACGCTCTTTGGGGGTTGAGCCATTCTTTTCCCATATCTTTGACATCGCCTTTATGGGGTATTGCCCCAAGCCCCACCTCTCTACTTTTCACAGGGTGCTTGATCATCTGGGGGTGACGGGAGAGGAGTGCCTGATGCTGGATGACTACCCGCCGACCTTAGCTACGGCCAGGGCATTGGGGATGACGACTATCTATGTAGGGGAGGCCGGGCAGGCAGCGGCGGATTATCAGATCGGGGAGATCAAGGGCCTGGAGAAGGTCCTCAGAGATTTGCAGCTCTTCGATGCGAGGGACGTTGTGCAATGATCACCAGGGATATACAGGTCAAGACTAGGGCAAGGAATGAGCTGATCGATATCACCCCGCAGGTGGAAAAGGTCGTGGAGGAATCGGGGATAGCCGAGGGTATCTGTGTGGTCGTGGTACCCCACACCACGGCGGCAGTAACCATCAATGAGAACGCCGATCCCAGCGTTAAGGCCGATATCATAACCAAGCTGGGCGAGCTCGTCCCGGCTGGGGATCGCTACCTTCACCTGGAAGGGAATGCCGATGCCCACATCAAGGCTGCCTTGGTGGGGACCTCGGAAAGCATCCTGGTGAGGGGCGGCAAGTTGGCGTTGGGGACCTGGCAGGGGGTTTTTTTCTGCGAGTTCGACGGCCCCCGGAAGAGGCAGGTGTGGGTGAGGGTGATGTAAAATAATAGGGTTCTAGGGTCCGAGGGGTCCAGGGGTCGAGTGAGTTAACAAATGCTCAAGAGCTATAAGGAATTGAAAGTCTGGCAGAAGGCGTACCAGCTTTGTATAGCGATTTATAAGATTAAGAAAGGTTTCCCGAAGGAAGAAAGATATGGATTGACATCTCAGATTAGGAGGGCTGCTGTATCAGTCCCATCGAACATAGCAGAGGGGTATGGTAGAAAGACGACACAAGAGTATATACAATCATTATATATAGCATATGGTTCACATTGTGAGTTAGAAACCCAGATCATGGTATCGAAGGATTTGGGCTATATTAAATCGGACGATTTCCAGGAACTTCAGCAAGACATAGGGGAGGTTGAGAGGATGCTCAAGGCGCTTATTAAATCTTTACAGGGCAAACACTTGAACCCTCCCGCTTTGCCGCCCCTTCCCATTCGGATATTTCTATGGATGGGGTGTCGCAAAGCGACAGATCTGGCCAAAGGGCCACCTTCGGCCGCTGTCCATAAAATCAAAATTAAGGAGCGGGATTGAATCCTAGAATCCTGCCGCTAGGCGGCATCCCGCTTCCATAAATCTATATTGTGGGGCGGGATTGGACCCTTTTTTTAAAGGAGCGTTGATGCAGGCGTTGTATCTGGTAACCGGTGGGGCGGGTTTTATCGGCTCCCATATCGTCGAGGAGTTGGTCAAAAAAGGTGAGCGGGTCAGGGTGATCGACAACCTCTCGACGGGCAAGCGCGAGAACCTTGAGCGCCTCATGGAAAAGATAGAATTCATCGAAGGCGACCTTCGCGATCCGGAGGCGGCGGCCCGGGCGGCACAAGGGTCCGATTTTATCCTGCACCAGGCAGCCATCCCTTCTGTGCCTCGATCCGTCAAGGACCCCATAGGGAGCACGGAGAACAACCTCAATGGCACGCTGCACCTGCTCATGGCTGCCCGCGATGCCGGCGTGAAACGGGTGGTCTATGCCTCCTCCTCCTCTGTCTACGGCGACTCCCCGGTTCTCCCGAAGAAAGAGGACTTTCTCCCGGCGCCACTCTCCCCCTATGCCGCATCCAAGCTGGCCGGTGAATACTACTGCCAGGTATTTCACCGGGTCTATGGTCTGGAGACGGTCAGCCTGCGCTACTTTAACGTCTTCGGCCCCCGGCAAGATCCCCTCTCCCCCTACGCCGCCGTGATCCCCAAATTTATATCCCTGGCCTTAGCCGAGAAACCCCTTGTTGTGTACGGGGATGGCGAGCAGAGCAGGGATTTTTCTTTTGTGGCCAATGTGGTTCAGGCCAACCTCCTGGCATGTAGGGCCGCGGGTGTCGCCGGTGAGCAGTTCAATGTGGGGTGTGGAGAGCACATCACCCTCAATCAGCTGGTGCAGATGCTCAAAGAGATCATCGATGCCGATCTGAAGGTTGAATACACCGAGCCCCTGCCCGGAGATGTAAAGCACTCCCTGGCCGACATAGAGAAGGCGAAAAAACTCATGGGGTTTGAGCCAACGATCCTTTTCGGCGAGGGTCTGCGCAGGACAGTGGAATGGTTCAAGTCAACAACGTAAAGAACATCCTTACCGTTGATGTGGAGGAGGCCTTCCACAGGAATGACCTTCACCTCTCTCGCCGGCAACGGGGGTTGCTGGGGGGGAGGGTGGTTGAGCAAACAGAGCGACTTGTCTCCCTGCTGAGGGCTGCTGGTCAGGGGGGGACCTTTTTCGTGCTCGGGGAGGTCGCTGAGCAATACCCCAAACTGGTAAAGCAATTGGCAGCAGATGGGTTCGAGCTGGGCCTGCACGGCTATGGTCACCGCCTCGTCTACGAACAGCAAGAGGGGGAGTTCCTCAGGGAGACCCAAGCGGCAAAGGCCCTGCTGGAGAAACTAGCAGGGAGGGAGGTCGTCGGGTTTCGGGCCCCCTCGTGGTCCATTACCCAGAGGTCCTTCTGGGCCCTGAGGATACTGGCTGCTATGGGGTTTCGATACGACTCCAGCATCCTCCCTGCCAAGGCCTGCCTCGGCGGGGTGAATCGATCCAATCCCCTGATCCACCGAAGGGCCGAGGCCGACATTATCGAGGTGCCGCCCTCCATCGTTAGCATAGGGCGCTTTCGTCTCCCCTTTTCAGGCGGGTTGTATCTCAGGACTTTGCCCTATCGCTTTATCCGGCACTGCATTAGGAGGCTGAACAAGAAGGGGATCCCTGCCGTCATCTATCTGCATCCCTGGGAGCTGGATAGAGAGCTCCCGCGGCTGGAATTGGGCTGGAAAGGGAGGTATGCCCTCTACTATAATCTGGATACGGCGCAGACCAAGGTTGAGCAGTTGCTGGCGGAGTTTTCTTTTGCTCCTGTCTGTGAGGTGCTGAAAGATGCGTATTCCCTGTGCGGACCCTAAGCGCCGGCATCGTAAGACCAAGGCGGGGTTATCATTCATCCTCGTGAACTGGAACACCAAGGGGCATATCCTGGAAGCCCTGCGCTCCATTGAGGATACTGTTCATGAATATCAACATGAGGTTTTCGTGGTGGACAATGGTTCGGTGGATGGGAGCCCCGAGGCCATCCAAGGAGCCTTCCCCGGGGTCCGTCTCATCCGCAACGAGAGGAACCTCGGTTTTGCCCGGGCCGTCAACCAGGCCCTGGACCCGGCAGCGGGGAGCTATTGCGTGCTGTTGAATAGCGACGCCCGACTCATGAAAGGTGCAATCAAGACCCTCGCGGCCTTTATGGAGGAAAACCTTGACGTGGGTATCGCCGGGGGGGGGCTGATTAACGAGGACGGCTCCAGACAAAACTCCATCGCCCCTTTCCCGTCGCTGGCAACCGAACTGCTCAACAAACGCTTGTTGCGGCTCCTCTTCCCGCACCGGTACCCGGGCAAAGAGCGGGATTATCCCTGTCCCATAGACGTGGATTCCCTGGTGGGTGCCTGTATCATCGTCCGTCGCCAGGCGATAGAGGAGGTGGGGAACTTGGATGAAGGGTATTTCTTCTTTATGGAGGAGACCGACTGGTGCTTGCGGATGAAGGAGCAGGGTTGGCGTATCAGCTTTGTCCCCGGAGCCCGAATCCTGCATCTGCAGGGTGCCAGTGCCTCTATGGCCAAGATTGAGGCCCGGATCGAGTACTATCGTTCCCGATACCGTTTCTTCACCAAGTGGCACGGCAGGGGGCAGACAGTCGTCTTAAAAGCAGGATTGATACTGCGCCTCGTGGGAGAGGTAGCGGCCAATTCCCTCCTGCTCTGGAACAAGCGGTATCGAGCACGCTGGAGGACCTACTGCCGGCTCTTGTTCTGGCACCTCAGGTCCTGTCCAGTCAATGAAGGTTTGAGAGAGGTGAGATATGTTGCGACAGATCAGCGATAGAATAGACGTCGATAAGCTCGTGCAGAGGTTCAAAAAGACCACCGTTCTGGTGGTGGGCGACATCATGATCGATGAGTTTATCTGGGGAACGGTCACCCGCATCTCCCCTGAGGCCCCGGTGCCGGTGGTTGCCGTGGCCCGTGAGAACCTCCTGCTGGGGGGCGCTGCCAATGTGGTGCATAACGTCCATAGCCTGGGCGGGCGGGTCTTGCTGGCCGGTCTGATCGGCGACGATCGGATGGGTGAGAAGATCAAGAAACTCTTGGCAGAACAGAAGATCGACAGCGAAGGCCTCGTGGTGCAGGCGGGAAGGCCGACAACGGTCAAAACGAGGGTCATCGCCCACAGCCAGCAGGTGGTCCGCTTTGACCGAGAAAGCCGGGAGCCCATCAGCGCGCAGAGCCAGGAGATGCTTCTCCGGTATCTCGATAAGAGCTGGGGCCAGGTTGACGGGATCATTGTCTCAGACTACGGTAAGGGCTTGATCAGCCCGGCGCTGATGGAATTTATCATGCAGAGAAAGAAGAAGGAAGCAAAATTGGTTGCCGTGGACCCCAAGATGAATAATTTTAATCTCTATGCCGGGGCGACCGTCGTGACCCCCAACCGCCAGGAGGCGGAGGCGGCTGCAGGCAAGGAGATAAGGGATGAGGACTCCCTCATGGAGGTGGGAAGGATCTTGCTGGAGCGGTTCGCCAGCCAGGCAATCCTCATCACCAGGGGGGAGGAAGGGATGGTGCTCTTTGAGCGAGAGGGAGACGTTATCGATGTCCCCACTGTTGCCAAGGAGGTCTACGATGTCACGGGGGCAGGGGACACGGTTATCAGCGCCCTGACCTTGGCCCTGGCCTCGGGGAACGCATTTCCCGAGGCGGCGGTGGTGGCCAACTATGCGGCCGGGATCGTGGTGGGCAAGGTGGGTACCGCCACTGTTACGCCCGAGGAGTTGAAGAAGGCCATTTCCGAGCGCATTCAATCCCATTAACGTTCAGCCGAAGCCGAAGCCGAAGCCGAAGCCGAAGGTGGCCTTTTGGCCAGTGGCTCTGACCAAAGGGTCACCTTCGGTTTAGCCAGTGGCCTTTTGGCCATTGGAAAATTTTGTCCTTTATGTTAAAATTTTTTGGCCGGAGGTGGCCCTTTGGCCACAGGTGAAAGACCGCTCTGTGAAGGAATTATCGGCTATTTACCATAGGTTATTGAGATTCTTCGGGGAACAGGAATGGTGGCCGGCGGAAACTCCGTTCGAAGTGATTGTAGGGGCCATCCTGACCCAAAATACGGCCTGGAGGAATGTGGAGCAAGCGATAGAGAATCTCAAGGCAGAGGGGGTGCTCACGCCTCAGGGTCTGAGAAGTATAGATGAAGCGAGATTGGCAGGGCTCATTCGTCCGGCAGGTTATTATAACGTCAAGGCCAAGCGGCTGAAGGGCCTGATAACCTTCCTTGACAAGGAATATGGGGGGGATCTCCAGAGGATGTTCGCTGA
>MGQS01000052.1:10584-12693 GCA_001797905.1 Deltaproteobacteria bacterium RBG_16_54_11
CAAGATACTCATGGTAAAGGGCGTCGGTCCCGAGACCGCCGATAGTATCCTTCTCTACGCGGCTGAGAAACCGATCTTCGTAATCGATGCCTATACGCGGAGGGTTCTATCCCGACACGGCATGCTCAGTGATGGAGCGTCGTATGGAGATATTCAGGATCTGTTCATGCGGAGCCTTCCCCTTGATGTATCCCTGTACAAGGAATATCATGCCCTCTTCGTCCGGTTAGCCAAGACCTTCTGTAAGACCAAACCCCTGTGCACGGGTTGCCCTTTGGAGCAGGAATGGCCTCCCTCGAGCGGGAAATAAGACGGCTGGTCGGAAAGGCGATACACCACTATCGTTTGATCGAGGACGGCGACCGGATACTCGTGGCCCTTTCCGGTGGGAAGGACAGCGTCGTGATGTTGAACATCCTCCACGAACGCAGGGCACGGGTGCCCATACACTATGATCTGCAGGTGATAACGATCGATCTCGGATATGAGGGCAGCGATTTTGAACCTTTACAGGCATATACGAGGGATCTCGGGTATGAGTTGGTGCTCAAAAAGACCCGGATCGGGCCCTTGGCCCAGAGCGATGACAACCGGGAAAACCCCTGCTTCCTCTGCGCGCGGTTGAGACGGAAGATCTTTTTCGAGACCGCCCGGGAGCTCGGGTGCAATAAGGTAGCCTTGGGACACAATAAAGACGACATCATAGAGACCTTTTTGCTCAACACCTTTTACCGCGGGGAGATAAGCACCATGATCCCCCATCAGGTCCTGTTTGGGGGCAAGCTCGCCATCGTCAGGCCCTTGGCCCTGGTCGAGGAGGCAAAGGTCCGGGCCTACGCCGGACTCCGCGCGTTCCCTATGGTCAAAGATAATTGCCCCACGCGCGGTACGACCCGCAGGGCGCAGATAAAAGGCCTGTTGGGGGAGCTGGACAAGGAGGATAGGAGGATAAAAAAGAACATCTTTGCCGCCCTGAGCAATGTTAAGGGCGAGTATCTCTTGGATGGCAATGGATCCCATCGTTAAGCTCGGTTTTATCATAGCGTTCTCCTTGTTTTTGCTCACCTGTTCCCAGCAGCATGGTGAGGAGGATCTCTATCAAGCCGCACGCCGGCGGATGGTCAAGGAGGATATCCAAAAGCGGGGGATCGATGACCAGAGGATCTTGCAGGCCATGCTGAAGGTGAAGCGACACCTCTTTGTCCCTGAATCATATCGCCCCATGGCCTATGCGGATCGCCCTCTGCCCATCGGCGAGGGGCAGACCATATCCCAGCCCTATATTGTAGCACTCATGACCTATCATCTTCACCTGAAGCCCGACGATAAGGTCTTGGAGATAGGCACCGGTTCTGGATACCAGGCCGCTGTCTTGGCTGAGCTGGCCAAGGAGGTATATTCTATAGAAATCATCGAGCAGCTGGCCCGTACAGCCCACGAGCGCCTTCAGGCATTGGGCTACACGAATGTACAGGTGAAGAGCGGTGACGGTTTTTTCGGTTGGCCAACACACGCCCCCTATGATGCCGTCATCATAACCTGCGCTACACCGACAATCCCCGAGCGCTTGGTCGAGCAACTCGGGGAAGGGGGGAGGATGGTGCTGCCCTTAGGCGCAGAGCGCTTTCACCAATCCCTTACGGTGGTTACCAAGAGGGGAGGGAAGATTGAGAGGCGCTTGATTACTGATGTCGTCTTTGTCCCGATGACAGGGGAGATAGGCGAGGGGAAGAAGTAATGGTTCAGTTGAAAAAGAAGCGAATAGCCTCTACCGATGGGGATCTTGAGAAGGTGAGGAGCGAGTTGAAGAGGGCTCTCAAGAGGTGCGGCAAATTGGAAATCCTCACCAAGCTCAGCAGCCTCCTCAATTCCTCCCTTGATTTTGAATACGTGAAGAGGAGGGCCATAACAGCGGCAACCGAGCTCCTGGGCTGCGAGACCAGCTCCCTGCTCTTGAAGGACGACAAGGGAAAACTCTTCTTTGAAGTGGCTTTGGGGGAAAAGGGCGAGATCGTGAAACGGTTTCAGCTCAAGATGGGTGAGGGCATCGCAGGGTGGGTGGCGATGCACGGTGAGCCGCTCATCGTCTTCAACGCGCAGGAGGACCCC
>MGQS01000052.1:12738-14191 GCA_001797905.1 Deltaproteobacteria bacterium RBG_16_54_11
AATATCATCTGCGTCCCTTTGCGGATTAAAGAGGGGATCATCGGCGTCATTCAGGGCATCAATAAACGGGAGGATGAATTCACCAAAGACGATCTCGAGCTCTTCCAATCCCTCGCTGATCAAATCGCCATCGCCCTGGATAACGCTCGGTTGTATGAGGAATTAAACGTGATGGCCCTGCAGATGGTCGAGGGTCTCTCAGAGGCCATTGAAAAGAGGGACAGTTATTCCGGAGGGCACCCCCAGAGGGTCCTCAAGATCTGTACGGCGATGTCCAAATATCTGCCGTTAAGTTCCGAAGAAAAGAGACAACTCACGCTCGCGGCTATCCTCCATGACATAGGGAAGGTGGGGATCACTGATCATATCCTCGGCAAGAACGGGGTGTTGACCGTCGAGGAAATGGAGATCATCAGAGGGCACCCCGGCGCCGGCGCGGCGATAGTAGGGCATATCAAACAATTGCAGTCGATCATGCCGGCGATACAATACCACCATGAACATTACGACGGTTCAGGATATCCGGAAGGGCTGGCGGGCAAGGAGATTCCCCTTGTCGCCAGGATCATCGCGGTGGCAGACACCTACGATGCCATCATCCATGAGCGCGCGTATCACAGAGGAATGAGCAAAAGCGAAGCAGTAGCTGAGATCGCAGAGCACGTCGGGACGCAGTTTGACCCGCATATGGTGGAAGCCTTTGCTCAAGCGTTGGACAATGGTGACATTTGATCTTGGCGGTTCTCTCAAGACCGAAAAGAGCCCATGCGGATTAAATCGGTAAACCTGGTGGAGAAGCGATGACAGAACGACCTGACAACCCGATCATCTTCGCCTTGGATGTGGGGAGCTGGGCAGAGGCCGAGCGGCTCGTGGAGCAGCTCACGGAATGGGTGTGGGGCTTCAAGATAGGAAAAGAGCTCTTCACCTGGATGGGGCCGAAGGTAGTGGAGATGGTTCAGGAGAGGGGTAGTAAGGTATTTTTGGATCTAAAATATCACGATATCCCCTCGACGGTGGCCAAGGCAGCGGCAATGGCGACACGGCTCAGGGTATCCATGTTTAACGTCCATGCCCTTGGAGGCACGGAGATGATGCGCGCCGCTGTAGAGGCATCCCATGAGGCGGCTCAAAAAGAAGGTCAGTCACCCCCTACGATATTAGGTGTCACCGTTTTGACGAGTCTGCAAGCAAGAGACCTCAGAGCGGTGGGCATTACCCTGCCTGTGGAGGAAGAGGTGGTTCTGTTGGCCTCGCTGGCTCAAAAGGCGGGGCTCGATGGGGTGATAGCCTCCCCTCTGGAGATCAAGCCTTTGCGTGAGGCCTGTGGCGCGGATATGGTGATAGTTACCCCTGGGGTGAGGCCGGACAAAGATCGACAACTGGCCAAACCGAAAGGTGGTCCCCGGCCAGGGCCACTGGCTAAACCGAAAGGTGGTCCCCGGCCAGAGCC
>MGQS01000052.1:14313-16674 GCA_001797905.1 Deltaproteobacteria bacterium RBG_16_54_11
ACGCAACTGATCCCCTGAAGGCAACCCAAGAGATCATTCAGGAGATTAGATCAGCGCAGTAAATCGCTCCATGTCCTGCTGGGTATCGATACCGATGGAGGGGGCGGAGCAGAGAACGGTTTTGATTTTATACCCGTTTTCCAATATCCTCAGTTGTTCCAATTTTTCCCGTTTTTCGAGCGGGCTCGGGGGGAGGGCTGTCAGCTTGAGGAGAAACTCCCGCCGAAACGCGTACAGCCCGATATGCTGCCAATAACCCTCTAACTCCCTTTTATCTAACCTGGTGATCAGCTCGCCTTCTTTGGCCGAAGCCGAAGCCGATGGTGGCTCTGGCCGGGGACCACCTTTCGGTTTGGCCAGAGCCACCGGCGGTCTTTTCTCCAGGACGTCCCGGGGATAGGGAATGGGCGCCCGGGAGAAATAGAGAGCGAAACCATCATGATCCACGACGACCTTGACCACATTGGGGTTGCCGAGGTCGTTGCCTCCTTGCAGCGGGGTTATTAAGGTCGTCACCATGATCGACGGGTCTTGCGCGAAAGACGCGATGGCTCGATCGATTGCCTCCGGTTCGATCAGGGGCTCGTCTCCTTGGCAGTTCACCACGATGTCCGTTTCAATGCCTGCAGCCACTTCCGCCACCCGTTCGGTGCCTGAACGATGGCGGGAAGAGGTTAAGACGGCCTCTCCGCCGAATCCCCTTACCGCAGAAACTATGCGCTCATCGTCGGTGGCCACAATGACCTGCTGGATTGATGATGATTGGACCCGCTCATAGACATACTGGATAAGGGGTTTTCCCTTGATCATTATCAGGGGTTTGCCGGGCAGCCGGGTGGAAGCATAGCGAGCAGGTATGATAGCGACGGCCTTCATATAGTAAGTCTTTTTTTTCACCACTGGCCAAAGGGCCACCTTCGGGAAGCACACGAAGGATTAGAAGAGATATAAAATATCATTTTATTCCTTACTAAAAAACCAAAAAAATTCTTTGTCTACGTTAGCCTTCGTACCCTTCGTAGTAAATCTCTCTTTTCTCACCACGAAGGGCACGAAGAACTCGAAGAAATGGATGATTCATCTTTTTTTAAAACTTCACTGTCTTCTTGCCCTTCGTGGTTAGTCATTTTTTTAAAATTATAGCACCATTCGCTTAATGCCATCTTTCATATATTTGACATTAAAATTCATCAAGAGACCAATCGATACATCTGCCAGCTTCATGTACGTAAGTAATTGTGCCTCGTGTATCGGCAAAATCCTATCTATACTTTTCAACTCAACGATTATTTTGTTATCTACCAACAGGTCAACACGATAGCCGCAATCAAGTTTAGTTCCTTTATATTCCACTGGAAGCGAGAATTGCAATTTGAATGGTATATCTGCAACGCTCAACTCATGGGCAAGGCATTGTTCATACGTTGATTCCAATAACCCAGGTCCCAGGTTCTTATGCACCTCTATCGCGCATCCAATAACACGATTTGATAGCGCATCAAATTCCAACCTTTATGCCTCCTTTTTTCACCACGAAGAAGACCCTGAGGTGGCTCTTTAGCCAGAAATTCACGAAATATCATAAAATTTTTAGTATTTTTTAAAACAATAAATAAGGAAAAACTCTATTTTTCTTTTTTTGATCATTCGTATTTCTTCGTGGACTTCGTGGTAAAATAACTCTCTTTTCACCACGAACAAGGAATAGCGAATTATCGTTGAAAAGTCAATTCCCTTTACAGCATGCCATGTTGGCACAGGGAGCGAATACTTCTGGCCAAAGGGCCACCTCCGGGAAACAGCTTTTTTGGGGTTATGGCGATGCAGCGAAAATAAAAAAAGCCCACGGTGGCTCTTCTGGCCAAACCGAAGGGTGGTCCCCGGCCAGGGCCACCTCCGGCTTCGGGGTCAGGGCCACCTCCGGCGTGAGACCCCTGTCTTGTCCTGCTATTTGCTTTACGACAGGGCGATCTTGACCACCTCATCCATCCGCTGGACGAACCTAAATTCCATCCCTTCTTTGATACGTTCCGACAATTCTTCCAGGTCCTTCTCATTCTTTTGCGGCAGGATGATGGTCTTGATCCCCGCCCTCTTCCCTGCCAAGACCTTCTCTTTGATGCCTCCGACGGGGAGGATGAGGCCCCTCAAAGTGATCTCGCCGGTCATGGCCACATCGTTGCGCACCGGCTTGTTGGTCAGCAGCGAGGTAAGGGCTATGAACATGGCAATCCCTGCTGACGGCCCGTCTTTAGGAATGGCGCCGGCGGGGACATGGATGTGAATGTCGTGCTTCTGGTAAAAGTTCTCCTCGATGCCCAGGTCCTTGGCCTTGGACCTGATATAACTGAGGGCGGCCTG
>MGQS01000052.1:16728-16825 GCA_001797905.1 Deltaproteobacteria bacterium RBG_16_54_11
GCCGTTCATCTTGGTGGCCTCCACAAAGATGATGTCTCCTCCGGTGGGGGTCCAGGCAAGCCCGGTGGCCACCCCCGGGTTGGAAGTCCTCTCCGCC
>MGQS01000053.1:0-275 GCA_001797905.1 Deltaproteobacteria bacterium RBG_16_54_11
CTTAGATTATGCGCGCTTTTCATATTCCCCCTCCCCTTTCTGAAACTGTTATCGCAGTTTTTTGCTCTCCGCCGGCTTTTCAGCCTTGATGATGCTGAGTCTCAACTTTTATACCAAGTTGCCGATCTGACATCCTCTCCCGTTGCCGGGTTTAGCATTATTATGCCAAGATGATGAGGGCAACAACCGGTATCGCCAAGATTATTGAGCTTGTCACCCACCACAGAGCATCTCTATCCCCTTGCATCCTTCCCCTGACGCCCATGATGGCGGCG
>MGQS01000053.1:302-1291 GCA_001797905.1 Deltaproteobacteria bacterium RBG_16_54_11
GCAATCAGCAGCGCACTCAATCCCCGTGTGCGGCCCCCTACCAATCGGATATTTTTATTGATGGGGTGTCGCTCCCGCTCTCCAATATAGAGATAATGACTGCGGGATCCCGAAGCGGGAAAGGCGACACATCCTAATACTTCCACGGGTAGCATAGCTATCCTAAAAAAGACAACCGGCATAATGGCGGGAATCAAGATGTGATAGATTATACGCTTCATCTATGATGACTAGCTTTTAACTTTGTTATAATTACTGCGTTCAAACCACAGTTGATGAGCAACTCGAATACTGGTCAGCGCCGTTCAATTATATGTATTCATGGTCCGGTCTTTTCCCGATACAATAATGGCCTCGATGGCCTCAGAGGCCCTTTCTATGCCCTCCTCTACGACGGGAATCTCTTCTTTATCGAAAGGGGAGAGGACGTAGTCCGCCCCTTGCTCGGGATCTGGGGGCTTGCCGATGCCCACCTTCACCCTCAGGAAATCCGTGCTTCCTAACTGCTCTACGATCGACTGCACCCCCTTGTGTCCGCCATGCCCCCCCGCTTCCTTTATCTTCATCCGGCCGCAGGCTAGATCCAGATCGTCATGCACCACCACGAGGTGGTCGAGAGGGACGCCCAATGCCTTGACGAGCCTTTTCACCGCAACCCCGCTCTTGTTCATATAGGTCAGCGGCTTTGCCAGAACAACCTTCTGCCTCCCCACGCGGCCCTCCCCTATGCGGGCCCCGCCTCGGCGCTTGTTGAACTGGATCCCCTGCTGACGGGCAAGGCGATCCACTACCAGAAAACCCACATTATGCCTCGTCAGCCGATATTCCTTGCCCGGATTGCCCAGGCCGACAATAAGCCAGGTCATCCTCTATAACTCCTTAAACAACGGTGATTTTTTCATTAGTAATCTCTTTAACTGCTTCATCATCCACGAATCCCGCCAATGGCGGGAAAAATCCAATATATCCCCCTCTCCCGCTGGCGGGAG
>MGQS01000053.1:1302-3292 GCA_001797905.1 Deltaproteobacteria bacterium RBG_16_54_11
GAGGGTGGGATATAATTTTCCCCCTCACTGCCGCTCTGCGGCATCCCGTATTCACTGATTTATGCAAAGCGTCCCTCTCCGCTTTCATAGAAATCTTAATGAGGGGATGTCGCTGTGCGACAGAGCGGGACGTAATCCTCTCCCCCTGGGGAGAGGAAATTTTGGGGGTCTATTTTCTGAGTACAGTATAGTGAGACCCATTTTACACGATGTCAAGAAAGATTTATATCCCCTCCTAAAAATTGCTCTATTTTTCACAAAAAGCCGAAAAAACCCTTGACTTGACTGGATTCGTTCTGTTAGATTAAGGCACTTTTATAAAAAGGTAAGCGTAAAAAAATAACAAAAGGAGGAGAGGGATGATGATTTCTAAAAAAGTTTTCAGCGCGGCATTACTATTATTTATTGTGATGCTCCTCGCATCTCCGGTGCTTGCCGGTGAAGCGGATATCAAACTGCCGCCTCTAGATCAGGTGTGGTTCAGCGCCTTTGGCGGTATGAGCGGTCTTTCCATTATGTACGTCGGTCTTTTCGTCTGTATTATCGGGTTACTCTTCGCGATAATTCAGTACAAGCAGACGCACAATATGCCGGCGCACAAGTCGATGCTTGATGTTTCCAGCATCATCTGGGAGACCTGTAAATCCTATCTCACGCAGCAGGGCAAGTTTCTCATCGTTCTCTGGGTCCTCATCGCCGCGTGTATGGTATATTACTTCGTAGTGCTCTCCCATAAGCCAATCGGCGAGATGGCGATCATCCTCTCCGCTTCGGTTCTCGGCATCCTCGGTTCCTATGGGGTTGCCTGGTTCGGTATGAGGATCAACACAAAGGCGAACGCAAGAACGGCATTCGCCTCTCTGACACGCAAACCCGTTGACGTAGTCAATATCCCCATGAAGTCGGGCATGAGCGTCGGCCTTCTGCTTGTCAGTGTTGAGCTCTTCTTCATGATCTGCATCCTTGTGTTCCTCAAGGAGCTGGCAGGCCCCTGCTTCATCGGCTTCGCCATCGGCGAATCACTCGGCGCGAGCGCGCTCAGGATCGCGGGCGGCATCTTCACGAAGATCGCCGATATCGGCTCCGACCTTATGAAGATCGTCTTCCATCTTCCTGAAGATGATCCGAAGAATCCCGGCGTCATCGCCGACTGTACCGGCGACAACGCGGGCGACAGCGTTGGCCCCACGGCGGACGGCTTCGAGACCTATGGCGTAACCGGCGTGGCGCTTATCGCATTTCTCGCCATCGCGCTGGCTACAAACCCGGCTATGTCGGCAACCCTCATCATCTGGATTTTCGCGATGCGTATTCTTATGATACTCACGTCTCTCGTATCATATTTTATCAATAGAGGCATCACCGCCTCTCTCTACGGCAACAAGAAGAAATTCAACTTCGAGCAGCCCCTGACAAACCTTGTCTGGATCACATCGATCATCTCGATCCTCGTTACCTTCGGTGCAACCTATGTGCTTCTCGGTGAGCTAGACCCCAAGTACCCCGGGCTCTGGTGGGCGCTGTCCATCATCATCAGCTGCGGCACCGTGGCCGGGGCATTGATACCTGAATTCACCAAGGTCTTTACGAGCACGAAGTCGCGCCATGTGCGGGAGGTTGTCGGCGCGGCCCGCCACGGCGGGGCATCGCTCGACATCCTCTCCGGATTTGTAGCCGGCAACTTTTCGGCCTTCTGGGAAGGTCTCGTAATCCTCGTTCTCATGTTCATCGCCTATCTGGTGTCCCAGCATGCCGCTATCCTCGCGATCATGCCAGCGAAGTTCGTATTTGCGGCGCCTGTCTTTGCGTTTGGTCTTGTGGCCTTTGGTTTCCTCGGCATGGGACCTGTCACGATCTGCGTTGACTCCTTCGGCCCTGTCTCCGACAATGCCCAGTCGATCTATGAACTCTCCCGCATCGAGAGTATTCGCGGCATCAAGAAAGAGATCAAGAAGGATTTCGGATTTGATCCCGATTTCAAGCATGGCAA
>MGQS01000053.1:3362-7889 GCA_001797905.1 Deltaproteobacteria bacterium RBG_16_54_11
GCACCGCTGTTGTCGGCGCCACGACGATGGTCTTCGGCATCATCATGCTTCTTGAAAACCTCTATGGAAACGTTATCGCCCAGTTGAGCCTCGTAAATCCCAAGATCATCCTCGGTCTTCTGATGGGTGGGGCCGTTATATACTGGTTCACCGGCGCTGCGACACAAGCTGTCACAACGGGCGCATACAGGGCCGTTGTCTTCATCAAGAAAAATATCAACCTCAAAAAAAAGACAGCATCCATCAAAGACAGCAAGGAAGTGGTAAAGATCTGTACCCAATACGCGCAGAAAGGTATGGTGAATATCTTTGTTGTTGTCTTTTTCCTTGCTCTCGCACTCTCCTTTTTTGATCCTTACTTCTTCATCGGTTACCTTGTGGCCATCGCGTTCTTCGGCCTCTATCAGGCTATCTTTATGGCAAATGCAGGCGCTGCCTGGGATAACGCGAAGAAGATCGTCGAGGTAGAGCTGAAAGAAAAGGGCACCCCGCTGCATGAAGCGACCGTTGTCGGCGATACCGTCGGCGACCCCTTTAAGGATACCTCTTCGGTCTCCATGAACCCCGTCATCAAATTCACCACGCTCTTCGGCCTGCTTGCCACAGAGATCGCGGTGACGATGGCAAGCCGTGGTTTGAAGGTGGGCCTCGGCCTTGTCTTTTTCGTGGTCGCTCTGATCTTTGTGTATCGTTCATTCTACAGCATGAGGATCGGCGAAGAGAAGCTCAACTAATCAGTACAATGCAAACAAAAAGGCGTCCCGGATGGAACGCCTTTTTTGTTTGTAGAAGCTTTCTTTATCAAACCATTAAACGTGAATTCATACCAGTCCGGATTTGTTTAGAGAGCGCGGCTGAGATCAGTTGAAATTCAGTGCGGTTTATGCTAAAAAAGGGGTAAAAAGACGCCATGAGACGACGACCAAAACAATCACTGATCAATCCGAAGGTGCGGAGAAAACAGCAACTAAGAAGAGGAAAGCTGATCTTTGCCATTCTTATCGTTATTACGATCAGCCTCCTTATCGCAAATCACCAAGCTATTCTCGCCGCGTGTGGCAAATTTCTGATCTTTCAACAACCCGCTCCCCAACAGGCCGACGTGATCGTCATCATTGCCAATTGGGACGACACCATCATCAGGGTCAGGGGCGGGGCGGATTTTTATAAGGCTGGGCTGGCGAAGGCCATCTTTGTTCCGAGGATGGAACAAATGGAGGGCCTGGAAGAGATAAAGAAACTGGGGATCAATATTCCGGAGAACCGCGATCTTGTCATTATCATCCTCCAAGGGCTTGGCGTTCCCTTGGATGCTATCGAGACGTCCGCGCAAGAGGTAACCAACACGTGGGATGAGGCCCAAGAGGTAAGCAATCTCATCGAGCATAAGGGATATAAATCCGTCCTCTTGGTGACATCAAAATACCACTCCAGACGTGCCTACCTCATTTTCAAGGATGCCCTCAAGGGCAAGGCCACAGTAATCAGCGTCCCCTCCCTCTATGATTCGTCCGATCCCGAGACATGGTGGAAGCGGGATAGGGATGCTAAAAAGGTGATTATGGAATATCAAAAACTTCTGGTGTACTATTGGCGCAAGGTCTTCTGAGGAAGGAGGAAAAGATGGAAGTGGGCGACAAGATCACCTTTTTGTTTGGGAAGGGTGAAAAGGAGGGCATAGTCTACAAGATATTTCCCAAAACGGTATATATCAAGGTAGACTTCCCCAAACACAAAGGAAAGATCATCAAGCGGTCGATTGCAGCAATGCATCCGGAGGAGGCGGCGAAGAAGAAGGACTCAAGGAAGAAGGAAGAGGAGAAAAAGAAAAAAAAGGCGGCAAAGGAGGAGCGTAAAAGAGAAAAGGCTGTAAAGAAATCCACTGAATGAAAACTCTCGTGGTAGCAGCTGCCTTGATCACCAAGGGGGGACATATCTTGGTGGCCCAACGGGAAGAAAATGATGACTGGGGTCTTCACTGGGAATTCCCCGGGGGCACGCTTGAGGAGGACGAAGGGCCGCAGGAGTGTATCAAGCGGGAATTGCGTGAAGAGCTGGGAATCGGGGTGGAGATCGAGGAGATACGTCAGGGGGTGTTCAAACGATATGAAGGTTTCAATATCCTCCTTCTGGCCTATCAGTGCAAGATAACGGACGGGGTCCCCACAGCCATACGGTGCCGGGCAATCAGGTGGGTGGGCAAGGAGGAGCTGAAGGGTCTCCAGATGCCGCCCGCGGACGAGGAGATTAGAACAAGCATCCTCCGGAGGGGCTTATGGGATTTAGATGCGGCATAGTGGGGCTTCCCAACGCGGGAAAGTCCACTATCTTCAATGCCCTGACGGCAGCGGCAGCGGAGGTGGCAAGCTACCCTTTCTGCACCATCGAACCCAATGTCGGGATCGTCACCGTACCGGACGAGCGTTTAGATGCCTTGGCCCGTCTGCATAAGCCCAAAAAAGTCGCCCCCTCGACGCTGGAATTCTTCGATATCGCAGGATTGGTCAAAGGGGCCAGCACAGGAGAGGGATTAGGAAACCAGTTTCTGGGACATATACGGAACGTTGATGCCATCGCCCACGTGGTCAGATGTTTTGCCGACATGGATATATCCCACCTGTACGGCACCATCGATCCCAGGCGAGACGTGGAGATAATAGATACTGAGCTCATCCTCGCCGATCTCGAAGCGGTGGACAGGAGACTCGAGAAGGTGAAGCGGCTTCTCAAGGTGGGTGAGAAGGGGGCAGCGGAGGAATCCCATCTCCTGGAAGCAATCAAGGAATGTTTGGACAGGGGGCAGCGCGCGGGGAAATTCATCGCGGATGCGGGAAGGACGCTCCCTCTTGATCTGCAACTGCTCACCGCAAAGCCGATCTTCTATGTGGCCAACGTGGATGATCCGGGGCGAGCGGAACAAAACCAATACCTCAAGGGCCTGCAGGAGTTGACCAAAGCCGAAGGCACCCCCGTGGTGGTCATTGCCGGCAAGCTCGAGGCGGAGGTCGCCCAGCTCGGCAAGGAAGAACAGGAAGAGTTCCGACGGGGATTGGGACTTGTGGATTCCGGTCTCAAAAGGTTGATACGGGTGGGGTATGATATCCTTGGCCTCGTGACCTTCTTCACGACGGCAAACCAAGACCTCAGGGCATGGACGGTCCCCAGAGGGACCCCTGCCCTCCAGGCAGCGGGAAAGATCCACAGCGATATGGAGCGGGGGTTCATCAAGGCCGAGGTGGTATCCTTTGAAGATCTCATGAGGTGTGGCTCAGAACATGTTGCAAAAGAAAAAGGGCTGCTGAAAGCACAGGGAAAGGATTATGTGGTGCAGGATGGAGACATCATCCACTTTCGGTTCAATGTCTGATCCCGAGGATTTTCCTTGCAAAGAAGGACGTCCCAGAGGCGTTGAAAAAGGCAGGGTGCCCAGAAAACACCCCCTTATTGCCGGCTTTATCCTCATCGCCTCCTGGAGCGCCCTTTTTGGGGTTTTTGTAGCCTCCCTCCCCGACGTGCGCCCTTTCAAAAGTCCCCGGTACAACATGACGCTCATGGTACGCGATACGAAGGGGAGGAAGGTACCCTTCATCGTGGGGCAGCGGAATCCTTACTGGGCCCCCCTTGCCTACATTCCACCTGCGCTCCAATGGGGCGTCATCGTGGCAGAAGACGACACCTTTTACGAACACAACGGGTTCAATTTTGCTGCGATGCGCGATGCACTGTGGGAAGATATCAAAGAACGGAAGTTTGTCCGGGGAGGAAGCACCATCACGCAGCAGCTCGCGAAAAATCTCTATCTCTCTCGGGAGAAGTCCTTGTCGAGAAAAGTGAAGGAAGCAGTTATCACCTGCAAATTGGAGCGGCATCTCAGCAAAAAAAGGATCCTCGAATTATACCTTAATGCCATTGAATGGAGTCCCGGAGTACATGGGGTGGGAGCAGCCAGCCTGCATTACTTTCACAAATCCCCTGCCGATCTTGATTTTTTTGAATCTGTGCTGCTGGCGGCAATTATTCCCAGCCCCAGACTGTATAACCCCCTCCGTTATCCGGAAAGGGCCTTGGAACGCTATAGAACTGTTGTATGGTTGATGTACAAATCAAAACTCATCACCCTCGAGCAGTACAACATCGCCCACGCCATACAATTCCGCGTGGATCCGCTGCAAGACACCATCATCATCTCTCCTCAGTAGAAAAAAAGAAAGAAGATACTATAATCTATAACCCTCGGGAGCTTCTTTACCCACGGCAATAAAACTAGGGCAGACGCGCATCCTACTAAAAACCCCCTTGAACAGCTAACGTAGCTTAGCCCCACTTTAATAAGCAAAAGGTTTTATTGAGCTTTCCGTTTCTTGGTCGAAGATTTTTTATTTGATTCGACGCGGGCGGCATTTAACTCAATCCCAACTCTTGGATAGACGAATTTTTTGAAAACGACAAAAACCGCCCACCCGCAACCGGCGCCGAGTATCGCCCCCCCGACGACATCGAGGGGATAGTGAACACCCAGGTACAGGC
>MGQS01000053.1:7912-14688 GCA_001797905.1 Deltaproteobacteria bacterium RBG_16_54_11
GCACCATCACAAAGAGCCAGCGCGGAAAGAAGAAGGATAAATACGTGATCCCCGCCGTGATATTGGTGGCATGGCTCGAAGGAAAGGCAGGGGACTTGGGACAATACCCTTCTATCAGGCGTATCCACTCATGGATATGGCACGGCCTGATCCTATCGATGAGTTCTTTCACCAACATCGTACACATCGTCTCGCTGAGCAGGATGGTCAAGCCGAGGCCGACCGCGATAAGTAGCCCCTTGAGACGCTCTCTGATAACAATGATGAGCAAAAGAACTATCAGCGGGATCTTCCATGCATCAAAATGCGAAAAAACGGGGATAACCCGGTCGAGGAACGGACTGGTCCATTGTAGATTCAGGAGGCGCAGCAGGGCAGTATCTACATCTACGAGCCAGTTCATTGGTCAGTCTCATCCTTTTCCGCCACGATCTCAAAGCTGGTGACGTTGCTCCGGTGTTTTCCATCGGTTAGACACGGATTGGCCTGTATGATGCGGAAACCGTTTTCCCGGCAATATGCCTGCGCCTTCTTATATTCGTCTAATAAACCGGTGATGATGATTCGTTCGATCTTCCTTCCCGTGATATCCATAGCCCTACCGCACCTCTCTTGAAATCCCCCCTAGATTCACCCAAATGAGCAGCAATTGTCAAGGAATTCAGGACAAACATGCAGACAGGGGTTTTTTACCGATTGGAAACAGTCAATGTAATTGACAATAATTGTCACGTTTTTGTCTAAAAGTGACAATTATTGTCAATTATCTGGTGATATTCTCCCATGACGGAATTTTGTGCAATAATTAGTTATAAAAAGAAAATAAATATATGGAAAAATAGTTACTAATTTTTTGCATTTTAATCGCATATTATTGACACTTTTGCCATGAACTGCTGTTTAATCATAATAATATCTTACATGACTATTTGCAGAAAAAATAATAATTTCGATTAGTTATGATATTTAAAAATATGAAAATTTTTTTGGCATATGAATTGCTCTTTAACTATTGCGTTAAAACGAGAGAGGGGGGTTATCGGCTAACTCATGAGAAATCGACTATTAAACTGATAGTCAAATTTCTAGAGCCTGAATAAGGCAAACCACTCGAAAGGGTGGGACGCAAAGCCACTGGCCTAAGTTTTAGATTTCTTACAATATGGTCGCAGGGCTGCCGGGCTGATCAAACCCCTCGAGGAGCTTCACTCGAAGGCTGGCCTTGCACGTGTGATAGCACCTCGGGGGCATTAAGCGCGCACGGTAAGGGAAGGGTAAGGGTGTTATCATGCTACAATCAAAAAATTTACCAAAAATAAAAAAACAAATCCTTCTTTTGTTCCGTTTTTGGCCTTGTCCTTTCAATCTGGAACAAACAAAATCTGCCCCAAGTACGGTTACCTAACAGAAATTAGAGGGGCTTTTTACCATTTTCAAAAAAAATATGTTTATCAACCAACGCTTAAGAGAAATTAATTTCAAGATCGTTTATTGGGGTCCTGCTATGAGCGGTAAGACCACCAACCTGCAATATATCCATAGCCACATTAATACCGAACGGCGGAGCGAACTAGTTTCGGTCAAGACAGCGGGTGAGCGCACCCTCTACTTCGATTTCATGCATATAGAGCTAGGCGAGATAAAAGGGCTAAAACCAAAATTTAATCTTTATACTGTACCCGGCCAAGCGATTTACTCTGCCAGCCGCAACGTGGTGTTACGAGGGGCTGAGGGCATAGTATTTGTCGCTGACTCGCAAGACGGTCTTTTGCAGGACAATCTCACGAGCCTGGCCGACCTGGAGAACCAATTGGGTAAGTTGGGACATCAACTAAACGAGTTCCCTTTTGTCCTGCAGTGTAATAAACAGGACACGCCCACGGCCATCCCTCCCCGGGCATTAGGTGATCAACTGGGACTGAACGGCCAGCCCTGTCTCGGGTCGATCGCTGCTCGGGGCGAGGGTGTATTCGATAGCATGAAGGCTATTATTAGTCTGGTCATGCAAAGGTTTTAGGAGGAGCCTATCATGTCATCACTTACCGCTTTCTCCATTCCTCGATCTGTTGCGTTCAGCATGGAACAGATGGAGAAAATCAAAGAGTGTCTCGATGAGTTAGCCGGGAACACTGGCGCTTGGAGCATCCTCCTGACTGACACTACTGGTCAATTGATTGATGTTCATGGCGGAATTGACAAGAAAATTGCTGATGCCCTGGCGGTCCTCATCGCTGGTAGCTATGCTGCCAGCGCAGAGTTTATAAAAATCCTGGATAAGGGCAAGGACGCGCACCTCAGTAATCTTTCTCTAGAAACTACCGATTACAGTATCTTTTCAATCATAGTAGACGAGGTGTTGATCCTGAATGTAGCTTTTGAGAACGAGGTTAAGGTTGGTATCGTGCGAGTTTTCGCCACTGAGGCACGGCACAGTTTACTAGAGATCGTGCGTGAGGCGCTCTTGACCAATTCAGACGCCAAAGATGTGAATCTGCGGTTCACTGATAGTGATTTAAATCAATTTCTAAATGATGAATTAGAAAAACTCACGGAATTCGAGATGTAGGGAGATAAGGGAATCGAAGAGGATAGTATCGATGGATTCAAAACAAGAGCTTTGGGAGAAGGCCTTACACAAGATGAACAAAGAAGGCAACTTCAAGGCGGCGGTGCTCTCCCTTGAAGATGGTCTGCCACTGGTATCTTCGCCGGCCCATTATGAAGATGAGACAGCGGCGGCCATGGTAACGTTGCTCAATGAGACGGTCAAGCGAATTAATCATCAGTTGCGCCTGCCTCGGGTGGATGAAATTTCCATCGTGGGCGATGATCGCACCCGCCTCATCTGTCGGTATTTTACTGTGGATAGTCATGAACTGCTGTTGACGGTACTGGCTCCGCCTGATCAATCCTACCGTCGTCTGACCAACCAGGCGATGAAGGAGATCGAGCGTATCTGGCTGACTCAAAGGACAGACCGGTGACGGTATAAATAAAAAGGAGAACACAAGCAATGATCAGCACTGGGAGGTCAAGGGATTGTAAAGTACCCCATTGCCGCGAAGGGCTTCTCGCCCTTGCGCAGTGGCTCCTGTGAGGGAGGAAAGGGCTGTGACGATCAAGGGGAATCTGGAGGACATGAACCTGCCCAGCATTGTAACCTTAAATTGTAATGATGGCAAACAGGCCTGCCTGCGAATCAACTACAGCGGAAGAGAAGCTGCTGTTTTCTTTGAGAATGGTCAGGTCGTACATGCGATCCTCGATTCTGACGAAGGTGAGGAAGTAGTGTATGAGCTTTTGACTTGGGATGGGGGCAGCTTTGAGATTGAACAGAATGTGCCCCCTCCCAAATGCACCATAACCACCAATTGGCAGGGTCTTCTTCTGGAAGGCATGCGCCGCATTGACGAGGGCGCGGCCAATGGTGATGGGTTGGATAACAGGATGGAATTTGAAGGAAAGGAGGTGAGGACGATGGCTAAAAAAGGTACTGTAGCTGCTCGGCTGGAAGAGATGGCCAAGGAGATCCCGGGGTTTGTGGCTGCGGCTGTAGTGGGGAAAGATGGTCTGTCTATTGGTGAATATGTGATTTCGGACTTTGATATCGAGACAGCCGGTTCTCAATTTGCTCTGGTCATGCAGCTCGTTCAGAAGAGTGCTGCCCAGCTTGGAAGCAATCAGATTGAGGATAACCTGGTTACGAGCAAGGACAGGTACATCATCAGCAGATATCTGGGCGATGGGTCGTACTTTTTGGTCACGGCAGTAGACAAAGCAGGATCGAGCCTGGGGAATGTTCGCCTGGTAACCCGCTTGTTTGGCGAAGGCCTCTGGTCAGACATCCCCAAATAAACACCTATCAACGTGTAATGAAATTTTAAACTGAGAGAGGTGAATAAAATGGCAACAGAAGAAAAAAAGAAGGAAAATCAGTTGCGTCTGATGGGCATGACCATGCGCGGCGTGGCCCTTGGCATATGGGATCTCGTCGGCGAGACCGCCGTTGCGCTAGGCCCCCGCATCGGCGAGCAGACCCTCGCAGTTATGGAGAAGGAGATGGGTCTGGAGGTCGCTGGAGAAAAACCTGAAGATATACTGACAGAGATCGGCCGCCTCTTCACGGACGAGTTCGGCTTCTGTAGTGCGGTCAAAATCGAGCCAGGGAACGACAGCATCACCATGACCGTCGAGAATTGCAAGATGGCTACCCTGACCGGCAAGTTGATAGACGATGGTGTGGACCCCTTTATCTGCCCTTACCGCAACACCGGCGTGGCTGCTTTGAAGCGCGCAGGCAAAAATGCCCGTGCTACTGTGGCGTTTGAGAAGGGCAAGGGTTCTATTATTACCTTCCAGATTGTCTAGCATGTTACAGATCGCACGTACAGGGAGGAAGCAGGCTGCGGCCGGTTACCTCCCTGTACATAAGGAGGTGCTTACATGGCAAAAGTAAACTGTTGGGAATTCAAGAAATGCGGGAGAGAACCCGGTGGAGCAAAGATAGATGAACTAGGGGTCTGTACCGCGGCAACGATGACCAGAGCGAATGGAGAGCATGGTGGCAAGAATGCCGGACGCGTATGCTGGGCGATCGTTGGAACGCTGTGTGGCGGCGCGGTTCAAGGTACATTCGCAAAATTGAATGGTTGTATAGCCTGCGATTTTTATCAACTTGTACGCAAAGAGGAAGGGCAAGACTTTCAGTACGCTATATAGCATCCGGCCGCTTTCTGAGAAGAGGATTTGCCAAGTACCGAGAAAAACAAGTGCCCGCTGGAGTTCGGCGTTGGCTCTAAGAGTAGCTCTTTGCTCCTGGTCAAGAAGGATAGGTACAGATGAAGGAGCCGATCATCTTTCGCCGCGGCGACTGCCTCAGCCACGAAGAGGCCCTGTACTGGAAAGATCTGCTCTACCGCACGATCAAAATTGGCACTGAGGTCGAGTTCGCCTTACCCAAGGGTGTTCAAAAGGATGACTTTTTCCCTCCGCTGGTGGATGCCCTCAAGCCTTCCAAAGACCTGAGCAACCTGGGTCAGTATGGTGTGCTGGATGTGCTCAGTGAGCACTGCGGTATTGAGATTCAGGTATCGGCCGCCAGCCCTATTACCCGGTCCTCGTTCAACAGTATCGGGCAATCCTGGACGATTTGGTAGCCCGCCAGGTGCGGGCCAGACCCACCTGCGGCCTGCATTACCACGTGCTGGCCCTCGGCCTCGGTCAACCTGTGCCGGAGATTATCTTGGCGAACGTCTGGAATTTAACCCGCCGCTACGCGCCCAACCTGCGCTTTTTGACCAGTGGCGGAGACTCTTTGCAGGCCCTCTGTCGGCGACGAAACTACAACAGTCACCTGGAGATGGTTAAACTCACCCCTAGTGCGATGTCGATGGCTGAGATTCAACAGCATCTCCGGAACAGCAAACAGGTGCCCGAGCACCAGAACTTCTTAAACTTGGAACATGTTACCTTCACTGAAGAGGGTGCGGTTAAGAACTTTCACGTCGAGTTCCGATTTCCCGATGCGGACCTTTCACCCATTTCTATTGTAGCCAAGACATTTCTGTTGCTCGCCATCACGCTCAAGGCGGTGGAGATGAGTCAGTATGGGGTCATCCACGTTGGTCGCGTCAAGGAGTGGCGACGCAAGATAGAACTCTTGGACATGCTGAACAACAACGACGGCAATCTGGCCACCAGTGATACCACCCGGGTGACGCCGGAGGTGATTGAGGAACTGCGCGTGGGCTGCCGTGAACTGCTGGAGTTGATTAAACCCATCTTTGCCCGTTTTGAGAGCAACCCCGGTTTTGAGATCCTTACGCTTCTGGCCGAGACGCCCATCTCGCTGCTGCGAGTTAGCGGGCGCTCTTGGACCGAGATTGAGGAGGTGCTCTCGGAGCGGGCGACCATGGATGTGGGAGGGTGGGACAAGACCGATCGGCGGCTGATGCGCTTCATCGAGCTGTCCGAATCGGAGAGCCAAGAGACACCGGCGACCTGGAAATGGGCCGCTGCCAGGGAGTTGTTCCTGACACCCCAGGAATTGGAGCGGCGGCTAGAAAAGCTTGACGCCTGGCGAGGGCTGAAGTGGGATTCGGAACTGGGGACGATGATTTTTCTTAATTGAAGGTTTATGGCTGACAATTTGTGAGCGGCGACAGAGAAGAATAACTATGTGTGGATTGGCCGGCATGTTGCTCTATCCTACCCAACGTTCTGAGACGGAGTGGGCGGAACTGCGTGAGGTGTTCTCACGCATGTTGGTCTTTAACGAGGAGCGAGGGCGAGAGGCCTCGGGAGTGGCCCTGATCAGCCGAGATGGCATCCTTCGCCTGTTCAAACAACCCGTGCCGGCCTCACAGCTAGTGCGAATGGAACCCTACCGGGACATCATGGCCTCAATAGGCCCCGAAACCACCTGTCTGCTCGGCCATGCGCGGGCACCGACCAAGGGCAGCAGATGGAACAACGCCAACAACCACCCACTTTTGGTGGGACAAACGGTGGGGATCCACAATGGGATCATCGACAACGACGACGACCTTTTTATCCGCTTCGGCTTTTCACGCCACGGAGAGGTGGATAGCGAGATCATTTTCAGCCTTTTGGACCGCATTGGCCCCATCAGCAACAATGGATCATATTCATCAGTAGTACAGCGGCAGGTAGCCCGTTTAGAAGGATTTTTCGCCACCCTCTCCGTCGACCTACGGCGGCCCACGCGCCTGTTGGTCCTGAAATACCTCAGGCCCCTGTGTCTACACTATGAAAAG
>MGQS01000054.1:0-100 GCA_001797905.1 Deltaproteobacteria bacterium RBG_16_54_11
ATGTATTGCCCAAAATGTGGGAAGAAAAACGATGACAATGCTTACAAATGCACGAAGTGCGGTACCGTCATTCAGCCTGAGAAAAAAAGTAATACTGCCG
>MGQS01000054.1:356-1630 GCA_001797905.1 Deltaproteobacteria bacterium RBG_16_54_11
CGGCACAATGGAATCGTTATCACTGCGCGCCAGGCATGTAAAAGGAAATAAGATCTATGTAGTCGATAGGAATTGTACTATTCGGGAAATTCAACCGTGAAGATTGTGCCGGAGATTAGAGCAAGGCTCCGGAAACTCGGAACTAAGGAGAGGGCAAAGGTCTCCCGGAGGTTTTTTAAGACCGGGCCAGGCGAATATGGGGAGGGTGACATCTTTTTGGGGGTCACGGTGCCTGAGCTCAGGCAGCTGGCAGCGTCATATCAAGCAATAACGCTCAGAGAGGTCACCCAGTTACTCCGATCCACCATCCATGAGGAGCGGCTGCTGGCGCTCTTGATCCTTTGCCGCACCTATGCAGGGGGGGATGAATCTGCGAAAAAGACGATCTATGAGCTTTACTTAAGAAACAGCCAATTCGTTAATAATTGGGACCTTGTTGATGCATCGGCCGAGCACATTGTCGGCGCTTTTTTGGTGGGCAAGAGCAAAAGGCCCCTCTATGCCCTCGCCCGATCGAGCGATCTGTGGGAGCGGCGCATCGCCATCATGGCGACCTTTCATTTTATCAAGCGCGGTGCGTTTGCCGAGACCATCAAGATTGCAAGAATCTTGCTCTCCGACGAAGAAGACCTGATCCACAAGGCAGTGGGGTGGATGCTCCGCGAGGTGGGGAAACGGCGCCTGGAAACCGCGGAACGTTTTTTAAGGAAGCACTGCACAACGATGCCGCGGACCATGCTCCGCTATGCCATCGAGCGATTTCCGGAACCGAAGAGGCAGCGCTATCTCAAAGAAAAAGGCTGATGCTTACTGTTTGGATACAGAAAAAGGTGCTTTGAAAATTAAAGTCGTCTAACATTTATATCTATTCTTATTGAGCAATATCAAGCACACAATTCCTGCCACTGAGAAAAAATACCCAGGCCAAAACAGTAAGCCAGTGTATTACTACAGGAACCCACAATGAACCTGTCTTGAGATAGGTTATGGTGCAGGCTATGCCCATGAGGGCAGCAAGGCAAAGAAAAACGAGGTTGGTAAAAATTGCAAAGGCGGGATGATTAATGGTCATGGCATTAATGGGATGCCACACTATAAAAACAAAGATACTGAAAACGGCATAGGACAGCAAGCGCATAGTGGATATTTTTCTTTCGCTATGAGGAAGCAGGAAGCCACGGAAAAACATCTCCTCAAAAAGAGAAGGAACAAAGAAAAGAGATATTGGCAAAATGATCATAACCAAGATGTCTATTTTAAGAACTTTTATTTTG
>MGQS01000054.1:1661-8949 GCA_001797905.1 Deltaproteobacteria bacterium RBG_16_54_11
AAATAGAGCAACCGCTATATAAATGAGGAAAACAACAACGCTGAAAAGGATATCCGAACCTTTCGGCAAGGTGAGCAAACCGCGCTTGACATCTATGAGACGATTAGTGAAGAATGATTTAAACATGCCACGTTTCCATCTCTTTAGAGTCTCGGAACTAACCGTACTGCGATCGTTTCACCACGCTTGAAAATCATGCCGACCGTGGCAGTGTTTGAGGAAATGCCTCGTTAGGGATGTGCTTTTTCAAATAAATCATGATGAAAATTAATATTCAAATACGGCGTCAGCGGTGTCTATGGTGCCTATGGCGATAATATCTGGGATACCCCCACGGATACCAGGGATTATACCACGGCCCCCACCGATATGAATCATACGCAACAGGCACTTCTTCCTTCCACAGGTGTATCTCCTTGATGATGAGATAGGGATAGCGATATTTGATCTCCCCCAGCAGCTGGGTCTTTTCCCCCTGCACGGTGCCGGCGATAGTAACCTGTCTCCCCCGGTTATAGATCTCGCTGTCGAGAAAACCCTGGTAGAGGGCTAAGAAGCGTCCTTCAGAGCGATCGGTATACCTGGGCCTGCCTTCCCGATCCAACACGGTCGCATAGACCTCCAGGAGGGTCCCCTCAGTCTTGTTGATGGTATTGACGATAATCCCTCCCAGCAGGGCGACCTTTCCCTTATAGGCGTTGGGCGCCTGGATCAGCGCTGAAAAGGTGATCTTTTTATCCACCTCTTTGAGCACACCCCGGGAGATGGCGTGGGCACAGCCGGATAAAAAGCCCAGGACCAACACCAGGATAAAAAATCTCTTCATTATCTTGCTCCTTTCCTTTTACCCTGCCCCTTACCCTCTTCTCCCCGGGGAGCGAAACTATAACGATGCTGCCTCTTTCTTTCACGGCGAGGAGGTTCTGATGCCCATTCGTAAAAAGCAAGCATCCTCCCGCTTTGCGGCCCCCTACCCCTGCTCCTCAAATTTTAAGTATAAGGAAAGCAGGATGTCGCAGAGCGACCCCCTACCATTCGGATATTTTTATGGATGGGGTGTCGCAAGGCGACACAGGGCGGGATTGGCCCCTGCCTTAAAAACCTACCCCGATGCCAAAACCGAAGTGCACCGCGGGCTCGGCTGAGGCGGGCTTTTCCACCGGCCAGAGATAGAGCTCCCGTTTCTCGATGACGGGATAGGTATACGCTATCTCCCCCAGGGGGCGCACCTCTTTGCCCACCACCCTGCCCGCTACGGTGATCTTTCTGCCCGGGCTGTAGATGGCCGGATCGAGAAAGCCCGGTGTTGTAACGATAAACCTCCCCCCCGATACATCCCCTGCACCGGGCTCACCCCGCCTGCCGAGGGGGCGCTGGAGCACTGCGACCACGGTCTTATCCTGGATGTTCTTGGCTCCGATGATGTCGCCCCCAAAGAGCACGGTCTTCCCCTTATAGGCATCCGGGTCCTTCAATACCTGCGCAAAGGTGGCGGTCGTATCAATCTCCTTCAACACCGGCTTTGAGATCACGTGGGCGCAACCGGCCAGCAAAAGCATACCCACCATGGTAAGACACCAAAGAAAAACATTATTTCTTGACATGCTCATATCCCCTCCCTCCGGCGGATTAGATCGTTTTGGCTCATCCGCTTCATCTAGGACCTACACATATTGCTCCATCTCTTTTTATCGCTCCGGCGATGGTAACGCCATAATACAAATAAGTATAATACCTTTCCATGCAAAATCCACCCTCATCCCTTCCTTTCCCCGAAGGCCCTTATCCCCAGGCAGAGGATGGCGGAGAGATTCAGGGCGACGATCAGGGAGATACCCTGAGCTATCCCCACGATGGGCAAGAGGATGACGCTGATAAGCAGGGCCCCAACCGCAGATCCCGCGAGGTCGACGCCATAGATGAGGCCTCCGATCCTTCCGACCTCCATCCGCTGCCCGAGATATATCTTATTGGCCAGGGGGAAGTGGACACCTCCGAGAAATCCGGCCGCCAGGGTGAGGAAGGGGAAAACACCTTCCATGGCGCCGGCAAGGGAGGGGGGGAAGGCCCTCTGGTGGAGGCCCAGGATGAGGAAGAGGCAGCCCGGGGCATACAGGGCCATCCCGGCCTGGACCATGAGCAAGAAGCGCAGGGGCCTGGCGATCCTCCCCATGACGGCGGTGATCATCCATCCCCCCAGGGCAAGCCCGATCATGTAGGCGGTGATGATCAGCCCGATGGCATAGTAGAGGTAGCCGTAGATGATCTGAAAGGCAAGGATGAGAATGATCTCCAGGGCGATCTGTGAAAACCCCGTGACGGCGACTGCCCACAATAAGGGGGGAGAGGATGATCTCCTCCCTTTCCAGAGGAGGATGAGGGTCACTACGGCGATGAGATAGAATATCCACTCCACCTGCAGGCCCTGCAATTGCACGAACCAGTCTTTCAAAAAGGGGGTATATTGGGCCGTCCAGAGGACGATGTCGTAGAAATAACAGATGGGCCGAAGGTCCTTATTGATCCCGGCGCCCTTGCCCTGCTCGAGGATGGATTGGAGATAGCGGACCCGCTCCATGGAAAGGTTGGAGAAGAGGTAATAGTCGCGGACATAGTCGACGCTCAGATCCCTCTGGCGCGCACGCTGGACCAGTATCTTCGGATCGGCTGTCAGGGCACCCCTTGTCCTCGCCCCCAGGAACCGGGCACTGGACCCGGGGAGGACCACGACCTCGGGGAAGACCTCCCGCATGGTCCAGTAGATGGAGCTCAAGAACTGGGCCAGGGTATGCCCGATGACGTTCTCCGAGGCATGGACGGACAGATAAAAGACCCCGCCCTCATGGAGGATGGCAGCCACCTCGGCGAAGAACTCCCGGGTGTAGCAGCGGTTGAGCTGGGCAGTGGTCGGGTCGGGGAGATGGAGGATGATTACGTCGTAGTGCCTCTTCCCCTGCTGGACAAACCTGCGCCCGTCAATGGGGATGATAAAAACACGGGGGTCATCCAAGGATAGGGTGGCTTCAGAAGGGAGGAATCTCCTCCCCATGGAGATCAGGGCCGGGTCCAACTCCACATAATCCACGTGGCGCAGGGAGGGGTGCTTTAAGGCCTCGCCTATCAGACCGCCGATTCCTCCCCCGATCAACAAAAGTTCTTGCGGCCGAGGATGCTCCAAGAGGGCGAAGTGAGCCGCCTCTTCGGCCGTCTGCGGATCGGGGTGGGTAAATGTCCATACCCCGTTTTCAAAGAAGCTGACTTGCGGCCCATCGGTGATGACGGTGATGTTGCCGTAGATGGTATCCTTGCTGGCGATTACCCGGTAGCCTTGCCACCCCCACCCTTGCGAGATGAGGTTAAGACGCGTTCCATAGAAGACCAGGAGGCCAATGAGGAGTCCGATCCACACCAGGGCCACGGGCCTCAGCCGCCTGCCGAGCAAGAACGCGGAAAGGGCAAAGAGGGCGGCGGCGATCAGGCAGACCTGCCACGGGGTGAGGATACGGATAAGGAGATAGCTGAAGGCTATCCCCCCGATCCCCGCCCCCAAGGCCTCAGAGGCATAGACTGCCCCCACCGAGCGCGCTTCTTTTCCGGCGATCTCTCCCAGGAGGCTGCACCCGAGGGCAAAGAGGAACCCCGAGCAGAGGCACAAGGGGATGAGGAGCACAAAGATGCCGGCTGCCATCTGCGGCAGGGAGGCGATCTCCCCGGCCGGGACCCCCAGCAGGGGGCGCAGGTACCGGGCAAGCAGAAAGCTGGTGAGGAGGATCAAGGCGAGGATCAACTGCATGGAGGAAAACAAGGAGGCCTTCCCCGGGATGCGATCGGCGAGGGCACCCAACAGGGCGCTCCCCAGGGCCGTCCAGAAGAGCCAGGCCGCAAGCATGATGCCGGTGGTGAGCTCATTGCCGGAGAAGACCACCATGATCTCTCGCAGCAGGATAACCTGGGCGAGGAGGACCCCCATGCCCATGAGGGTGAAGGCGCAGATCGGCCTTACCCTTTTCTGACTCTTAGCCACCTCTTCCCCTGCCGGCCACGACGAGGGTGATCTCACCCCTGATCTTTTTCCCCTGCAGCCCCTCCAAGACCCCGGTGATCTTACCCCTGATCACCTCCTCGTACGTCTTGGTCAGCTCCCTGGCTACGCAGATCTGCCTGTCTCCACAACAATCCTGTATATCATGAAGCGTCCGCAGGAGGCGGTGGGGGGCTTCATAGAGGATGATGGTCCCCCGCAACTCCTTAATCTCTTCCAGCCTTTTTTTCCGCTTGGACCCTTTGGGGGGGAGGAATCCGAAGAAGTGAAAGGAGTCGGTGGGGAGTCCGGAGACGACGAGGGCCGCAACATGGGCAGAGGGGCCGGGTATCGGTATCACCTCGATACCCTCCTCGATGGCCTGCCTGATCAGACGGAACCCCGGGTCGGAGACCCCGGGGGTGCCGGCATCGGAGATCAAGGCTATTGCTTGACCTTTAACGAGCCTTTTGATGAGGGCCTCTTTTTTGGCCGGCTCATTGTGCTCAAAGAAACTGGTGAGGGGGGCCTTAACCCGGTAACGCGCGAGCAATTGCCTGGCCCTCCTCGTATCCTCGGCAGCGATGAGATCCACGGTGCGCAGGACCTTGATGGCCCGCAGGGTGATATCGTGCAGATTGCCGATGGGGGTGGAGACCAGGTAGAGCTTTCCTCCCTGTTTACCCATTGTTACCCTTCTTCTTGCTCTCCTCCCACAGGGCGTCCATCTCGGCCAGGGATGACTCGTGAGGGGCCTTGCCCTGCTCTCGCAGCCTTCGTTCTATGTAGATGAAGCGTTCGGCGAACTTATTCGTGACCCTCCTTAGGGCATCCTCGGGGTCGACACCGATGAAGCGCGCCAGGTTGACCAGGGTAAAGAGGATGTCCCCCAGCTCTTCCCGCAGCGCATCTTTTCTTTCCTCCCTTAAGGCTTCCTGGAACTCCTTTAACTCCTCCTCCAGCTTCGCCCAGACCTGATCCTTATGCTCCCAATCGAACCCCACTTCAGAGGCCCGTTGCGTCAGGCGAAAGGCCCGCATGAGGGCGGGGAGGTGTAAGGGAAGGCCTTCCATCAGAGACCCCCTCGGTTTCTCCGCGGCCTTGAGCTTTGCCCAGTTGGCCTCGACCTCGCGAGGCCCGGAGACCTCGGAACTCCCGAAGACGTGGGGGTGGCGGCGGACCATCTTCTCGGCAACCCCATGAGTCACATCAGCGATGTCGAAGGCTCCCTCCTCCTCGGCGATGCGGGCCATGAAGATGATGTGGAAGAGGAGATCCCCCAACTCCTCTTGCAGCCCCTGATCATCGCCCCTGTCCAGCGCCTCCAAGATCTCGTACGTCTCCTCGATGAGGAAGGGCTTGAGGTCCTCCTTGGTCTGGCGGCGGTCCCAGGGGCATCCATCCTCCCCCCGCAAGCGGGCCATGATCGCCACGAGATCGGAAAATCCTTTTTGATCCATCGCGCTCCTCCTTGCTCAGGGTACGGGAATATCGGCGGATTTGCAAGACGAAAGGGGAAAGGTCAATCTCTTATGGATAATCACAACAGGATGTGGTAGCATTGCACCGCACGGTGGGACGCGATGAAAGAGGCATACCTCTACGAAAAGCAATCAGAAGGCAAGGTCCGTTGTTTTCTGTGCAGTCACCGCTGCCTCATCGCCGATGGGAAGAGGGGGGTCTGCTGCGTGCGCGAGAACAAAGCGGGGATCCTCTATACCCTGGTCTATGAAAAACTCATCTCGGCCAATGTGGACCCCATTGAGAAAAAGCCGTTCTTTCACTTCCTGCCGGGGAGCAAGGCCTTTTCCGTCGCCGCCCCGGGGTGCAACTTTCGCTGCCTCCACTGCCAGAACCATGAGATCTCCCAGCTGCCGAGAGATAAGGAAAGCATAGTTGGCGAAAAGGTCTCGGCTGAAGAGATCGTCTCCATGGCCCTGAAATACAACTGTGCCAGCATCTCCTATACCTACACCGAGCCCACCATCTTCTTTGAGTACGCCTACGATACGGCCGCGATCGCGCGCCAAAAAGGCATCAAGAATAACTTTGTCACCAACGGCTATATGACCGCAGAGGCCCTGGATATGATCGCCCCTAATCTCGATGGGGCCAACGTGGACCTTAAATCCTTCTCAGAGGAATTTTATAAAAAGATATGCGGCGCGCAATTAAAGCCCGTGCTGGAGAGCATCACCCGGATGCATGACCTGGGCATCTGGGTGGAGGTCACCACCCTGATCATACCCACCCTGAACGACGCCGAGGATGAGTTGCGTGAAATAGCCCGGTTTCTTTTTTCCGTCTCTCCGGAGATACCCTGGCACGTCAGCGCTTTTTACCCTACCTACCGGCTGCTGGATAAGCCGCCGACATCGCCGGAGATCATCAGGCGGGCACGGGAGATCGGCCTGGAAGAGGGGCTGAGATATGTCTACTCCGGCAATATCCCCGGAGACGAGGGGGAAAACACCTCGTGCTACCACTGTAAGAAGGTGCTCCTCAAACGTCGCGGCTACCAGGTAGCGGAAAATAGCATAACGGAGGGGAAGTGCTCTCACTGCGGCACGCCCATCGAGGGGGTGTGGCACTAGATACCGGGTGATGAACGATGGATAAGGGAAAAAAGGAGAAGCGCATCTGGGCCATCGCCGGCGGAAAAGGGGGGATCGGCAAGAGCTTTGTGACCGCCAACCTCGGGATCGCCCTGTGCGAACGGGGCAAAAAGGTGATAGTGGTCGATGCCGACCTCGGGGGCGCAAACCTCCATACCCTCTTGGGGATACCCAGACCTCCCGTGAGCCTCGACGACTTCATCAGGCAAGGGATGCGAAGCATCAAGGGTGTTCTCACGGAGACCGGCATACCCAACCTTAGGATAGTCGGCGGTGCCCACGATATCCTGACCCTGAGCAATCCCAAACAAAGCCAAAAGCAAAAGATCATCCGCCAGATCCGCTCCCTGGATGCCGACCACATCATCCTCGATCTGGGAACGGGTATGTCGCCCCATGTCTTCGACTTCTTCCTCATCTCGGATAACGGGATCTTCCTGGTCACCCCAGAGCCTACCTCTGTGGAAAACGCCTACCAGTTTATTAGGGGAGCCTTCTTCCACCGGTGGATGACTATGACCACCAACCATAAGGTCAAGAAGATGGTCGAGACGGCCATGGACGGCAATAACCCCGAGGGGATCAGGACCCCCTTTGATCTCCTCGCGCGGCTGGAAAAGGTGGACAAAGAGGCGGGAAAGATCTTAAAAAA
>MGQS01000054.1:8987-14831 GCA_001797905.1 Deltaproteobacteria bacterium RBG_16_54_11
AGGCGCGGAATGGCAAAGAGGCTGAGCTTGGGTTCGCCATGAGGAGCGTGTGCCGTAAATATTTCGGCATCGACGTCGGTTTTCTGGGACATATCTTGTATGACTATAATGTCTATTCCTCGCTTCAGTGGGGACGCGCCTTTTTCTCCGATTATCCCAGTTCCGACGTCGCCGCGTGTATCAGGGATATTGCCGCCCGACTATCTGATGACGAGGGATTGGAATGGACGCTGAGCTGAAACCCTGGCGGGAACAAAATTATTACGAGATACTCGAAGTCGGTCCTAAGGCCACGGAGGAAGAGATACGCATTGCCTACGATAAGTTAAAGGCGATCTATAGCCCGAGCTCCCCCGGAATGACGATCCTTTTAACACCCGAAGAGGTGAAGGAGATCCATGACAAAGTGGAAGAGGCCTACCGGGTGCTCAAGGACCCGCGGAGCCAGAGGGAATACGACCTCATGATTCGGGGAGAGGGTGAGATGACGGCTGTCCCGGCACCGAGCCCTATTGTTGCGCGCCAAGTCCTCAGCCCGCAGCAGATCGGGGAGGCACTGGGGGGTAATGAAGTACACTGGTCAGGGGAGAGCCTGTGTAAGATTCGCCGCTATCTCTCGCTGGAAATCGATGAGGTGGCAGTGGAGACAAAGATAGGCAAGCACAACCTGCAGGCCATCGAAGAGGAGGATGTGAAGGCCCTGCCTGCGCCGGTATACCTCAAGGGTTTTCTCAGAGGCTATGCCAGGGCCCTGGGTCTTGACCAGAAACAGGTGACTGACGAATACCTCGCGGGGATTATGGGGAAGGGGTATAAGAGGGAGTAAGCCTCGCCTCTCACGTGTTTTTATAATTCAAGCGCTGATACCTGAAGGCCTTATATCTACTAACTCTCTTTACACTAACGGGCAAGTAAGTAAGGAATGACTTTTACACCCTCCTCCTCACCACGTAGTCGGCGCCGGCGAAGAGGGCCTCTTTCTCGCGAGAGGGAGGGAGTATCTGCAATCGCTCCTTCCCCTCGTCTATGTGTCGTTGGGCCTTGGCAAAGGTATAGTCAAAGCCCTTATACTTATCGATCAGGGCAGTAACCCTCTGCAGGCCATCAGGGGGAAACCCGTCGCTGAGGACGACCTGCTCGATCTCTTTCTTCTCCGCCGCGGTGCAGTGGGCGAGGGTATGAATGAGGGGCAAGGTGATCTTCCCCTCCTTGAGATCGATCCCTATCTCCTTCCGCAGAATCTCCTCGTCCCCGATGTAGTCAAGACAATCGTCCACCATCTGGAAGGCGATGCCCACGGCAAGCCCAAAAGAGGCCAGGGCCTCTTCCAGGGGCAACGGTGCCTGTCCCAAGATCGCCCCGATGCGCATGGCAGCCGAGATGAGCACGGCCGTCTTGTTGATGATCAACCCCAGGTTCTCCTCTTCGGTTATCGAAACGTTCTTAACGCCCCCCACATCACCCGTCCTCTCCATCTCCATGGCCTCCCCTTCCGACAGGGCGGTGGTGGCCGCGATCAGGCTCTGCAGGATGCGAAGGTTCCCTATGTCTATCCCTATGGCCAAGGACTTGCAGAAGAGAAAATCGCCGGTTAAGACGCTGTACCTATTCCCCACCTGCCTGTTCGCCGACGGGCTCCCCCTCCTGACCTCGGCGTTATCGATCACGTCGTCATGGAGCAGGGTGGCGGTGTGAATAAACTCGATGACCGCGGCCAGGGGGATGTGATCTCTCCCCTTGTAGCCGCAGAGCCTTGCGGATAGCAGAAGCAGGGCCGGACGAAACCGCTTGCCGCCGCGATTGAGCAGGTCTTGCGCCACCTCGGTGAGGCGGGGTACCTGGGAGGCAAGCCTTGTTTGAAACTCCTCCTCCACCTTCTGCATATCGTCTTTGATCAGATAAAAGAATCGTTCCATGGCCTATCTTCTCTTTGACTCTTATACAAAACCCTTTCCTCCTTGTCAAAGGCTTTTTGGCCCCTGCCCAAGCCCTTAAAAAAGTACTTGAATATCATCACGACAGATAGTATAAATACTGCGCATCAAGGAGGTCCGTTGCCCTTGTCACCAATAAAGACGATACATGAAAAAAACGATGTCAAGGGGACGCATATCAGCTCAGCAAGGATATTGAGAGCCAGGGGTTCGAGATGAAAAGATCGATGCTATTCCTCTTCATCTTGCTTGCCTTTGGAGGGGTGCTCTTCTTCTACAATCTGGGGGGGTGGGATCTCTGGAATCCGGATGAACCGCGCTATGCCCAGATCGCCAAGGAGATGCTGCAGGGTGAGGGGTGGATCATCCCCCACCTGAACAGCGAGGTCTACCTCGACAAACCTCCTCTCTTCTTTTGGCTGATGGCCGCAACAGCCGCGGTCATCGGGGGCATGAATGAGTTTGCGGCCCGCTTCCCTTCCGCCCTCTTCGGGTTGCTCACCCTGCCGCTCCTCTTTTTCCTCGGCAAGAGGCTCTTCGGTGAAAAAGGGGGCTTTTTTGCGGCCCTCATCCTGGCTACCAATGTGGAATTCCTCTGGCTCGCCCGCAGGGCCAGCATAGATACCACCCTCACCTTCTTCACCACGGCGGCCATCACCCTCTTGTACGGGGGGTTCTATCAGCAGCGCGGTCGGTGGGTCCTCTACCTGCTGGCCTATCTCGCCATGGCCCTGGGGGTGCTCACTAAGTTACAGATCGGGGTGATCGTGCCCGTCTTGGCCGTGGGAGGGTACTTCCTCGTGCGGCGGGAGCTCGGGTTCTTTAAAGACCCCTCCCACATCCCGGGGATTGCCCTCTTTGTGGCCTTGATCGGAGGATGGCTTGCCCTCGCGTATCTCGCGGGCGGGCAAACGTACCTGTGGGGGCTCCTCTATCAAAAGACCGCATCGACCTTTTTAGAGACCGCCTCCCATGCCAGGCCCCTGTACTATTACCTGATGAACTTCCCGGGCAACTTCGTCCCCTGGATCATCTTTCTCCCCTCGGCCCTGATCTACGGCCTTTCTGCCAAGGGGAGAAAGAAGGAGTTTATCTTCGTCCTCGCTTGGTTTGTGGTCATCTTCGCCTTTTTCACCGTTGCCAAGGCCAAACGCGAGCTCTACCTCCTGCCCCTCTACCCTGCAGCCGCTTTGATGGTGGGCAATCTCCTGGCGGAACTCCCCCTTGGCGCAGAAGGGGCTCAAAAGCGCATGGTCTCCATCCCCCTCATGATCCTGATAATCGCCTTGGCCCTGACAGCCATCAGCCTCCCCATCGTGGCGGCCTTGAAAGGAAGTTTCTATCTGGAACACCCCTGGGAGATCGGCTTGATCACCGCCCTCATCGCGGGTGGAGGCGCTTTCCTCGCCTTCCTCGCCCATCACTATCGCCGCCGAGATCTCCCTTTTTATATCATCGTCGCGACGGTCTTGGCCTTGAGCCTCTATGGGGCGCAGCGTATCTTCCCGGAGATCAACAGGTATAAATCCGCCCGTCCTCTGTCTCAGGCCATTGTCAGCGCGATGAGGCCGGGAGATCAGCTCGGGATCTTTCAGCTGGAAGGTGCGAATTTTATATACTACACGGGTTACAACCAGATGCGATGGCTGGAAGAGGAAGGAAAGCTCAAGGAATTTCTGCGCTCGCCCCAGCGGGTTCTTTGCATCATGCGTGAGAGGCATTATAAGCTCATGCAGCAAGATCCCGCCCTTGCCATCTTTGTGGTCGCCACCGGGCAGGTGGGGTCCAAGCACGTGGTCGTGATCAGCAACCGTCAACTACCGTAAGGAGGATTTTGGAGATGAAGATCCCGCTATTGGACCTCGCACGGCAATATCCCAAGATGAAGGAAGAGCTGCTCCGGGAGTGGTCTCGCGTGCTGGAGACCATGAAATTGCTCAACGGGGATAATCTGGCGGCCTTTGAGAAGGAGATAGCCGCCTATCTGGGGGCCAAACATGCCTTCGGCATGGCCTCAGGGTCCGACGCCCTGCTCTTGGGATTGATCGCGTGCGGCATCGGCGAGGGTGCAGAGGTCATCCTCCATGCCAATGCCTTTGTCGCCGCTGTAGAGGCAATCCGATGGGCCGGCGCCAAACCCGTGCTGGTCGACATGCAGGAGAAGGATTTTGGCCCGGCGCCGGATCAGGTCGAAAAGCGGATTACCAAAAAGACCAAGGCCCTCGTGGTCGTCCACATGTACGGGCATCCGGTTGATCTGGGGCCTGCCGTGGAGATCTGCCAGAAAAAGGGTTTGCTGCTCATCGAGGACTGCTCCCATGCCCATGGGGCGGAATACAAAGGGAAAAGGGTAGGGACGTTCGGTGCGGTGGGATGTTTTAGCTGCGGCGTGGTGAAGAACCTCAATGCCTTCGGCGACGCGGGGTTTTGCATCGCCGACGATCCCCATATCGCCGAAAAGCTGAACTTTCTCCGGGTGCACGGGCAACAGAAGAGAAACCAACACGCCTTTTACGCCTTTAACAGCCGCCTTGACGAACTTCAAGCGATCGTGCTGAGGATAAAATTGAGGGACCTGGATCAGGACAACAGAAGGAGAGAGGAGATCGCCCGACGCTACGCAGAGGCCTTCTCCGCGCTCAAGGGGATTACCCCCCCTCCCATGGATAAAGACAAGAAGAGCGTTTACCACCGCTATGTCATCAGGTCTCCCAGGAGGGATGAATTGATGAAATATCTCCAGTCTCAGGGAATCGGGGTGGGCATCCAATATCCAATCCCCTTGCACAAGCAGGATGCCTGGAAGGCAATGGGTTACGGCGCATATCAACTGCCGATAGCCGAACGCGTTGCTACGGAGATCCTCTCCATCCCCATGTATCCCGAATTGCAGGAGGAGGAAATAGAATACGTCATTACGAAGGTCGCGGAGTTCTTTAGCCAGAAACCATGAAGCAGAAGCCGACCGTTTCCATCGCCGTCCCCCTCCATAATGAGGAGGGAAATGTGGAGCCGCTCTACCGGGAGATCAAAGGGGTTATGGAGAAGATCGGCCTTCCCTATGAGATCGTGCTGGTAAACGACGGCAGCACGGACAGGACCGGAGAGATCCTCAGGAGGCTGAAGAAAAGAGACCGTTGCCTCAGGGTCATCGAGTTGCAGGGGAATTTCGGCGAGGCAGCTGCCCTGTCCGCCGGCTTCCGCTACTTTCACGGGGATTGGATCATCAACATGGATGGCGATGGGCAGAACGATCCCCGAGCAATACCGGCCTTTGTCCAAAAGCTCCAAGAGGGGTATCGAGCGGTGACGGGGTGGCGAAGGGACCGCAAAGAATCCTACTGGATTCGTGTCTTTCCCTCCCGTATCGCAAATTGGATGATCTCCCAGGTCACGGGGGTGAGGGTGCACGACAACGGGTGCGGGCTCAAGGGGTATGATGCCTCCCTGGTAAGGGGGTTTTCCATACCCCATGGGTTTCACCGCTTTCTGCCCGCCCTGTTTGGGGTAAAGGGGAGAGAGGTGGCTGAGGTCAGGGTCCAGGATCGAAGGAGGCAACACGGGACCTCTCACTACGGCCTGGGAAGGACCATCGAGGTCATCAGGGAGCTCTCAACCATCAGGTTTGTCATCAAGGATGCGAGCGGTTGGTATAGTCGGTTCCAGATCATCCGCCTGGTGACAGTGGTCGCCTCGGTGATTTCCCTTTTCTATTTTGTCCTTTTTCCGAGCAAGCTCAACCTTATTATCTTTTTGTCGATAACTATAATAAATTTCTTCTGTTGGTTCATCTCTTTGAACCTCAGAAGGTTCCTGCGGGCGCAACAAGAAGGCGTGTTCCAGGGAAAGGAGATCTGATATGAGCGCTCAGCTAAGACTGGCTGTTTTGGGAGGAGGTTACTGGGGGAGG
>MGQS01000054.1:14847-16712 GCA_001797905.1 Deltaproteobacteria bacterium RBG_16_54_11
TTGCCGCCTTGGAAGGGGTAGAGGTCAAGCTCCTCTGCGAGCTGAACGAGGCGGCATCAAGGGAGTGCAAGGAGCTCTATCCGTGGTTGGAGACATGCACTGACCACGGAAGGGTTTTCAAGGACGACGGAGTGGATGGGATAATTGTCGTCACCCCTCCGAGCCTTCACTACCAGCCCGCGAAAGAGGCCCTGACGGCGGGGAAGCATGTCTTTGTAGAGAAGCCCATGGCCATGTCCTATCAAGAGGGTAAGGAGCTTGTCGGCATGGCTGAGAAAAAGGGGAAGGTCCTTTTTGTGGATGAGACCTTTCTCTATGATCCAGCCCTCAGGGTGATAAAGGAGATGCTCGATGGGGGAGCAATCGGGAAGGTCTATCACATCCTCATGGAGCGGCTGGGCATGGGAAGGGTCAGGTGTGAATCGAATGTGTGGTGGAACTCCGCCCCCCATGACCTCTCTATCCTGCGCTTTCTCATAGGACGGGGGGTTCGATCTATCTCCCTTCACGGCTCTGCCTATCTTCAAAAAGGGATAGAGGACGTCACCTTGGCCGCCCTGGAGCTCGACGGTGATATGTCGGCCTGGATCCACCTCAGCTGGTTTCACCCGCTGAACACCGCCAGCCTCGTGATCGTCGGCAGCACCGGGGCAATCTTCTATGAAGGCAGGTTTGCCAAGAGGAAGGTCACCCTCTACCGCTATGATGTGGGGAAGCCGCCGACCCAACGGGTGCAGGGGATCCCAACGCCCAACTTTATCCCCATCAAGGCATCCGTAGAAAAGGAGATCACCGAATTCGGCCCTGACGAGCCCCTCCGGGCTTGCTGCGCGAGTTTCGTCAAGGCCATCACCGAAGGCATTGAGCCCCCGAGCAGCGGGCGCAACTCCCTCAAAACCCTGCAAGTGCTTGAGGCAGGGGTGATCTCTCTGCGCAAAGGAGGCGAGAAGATCTCCCTCGAGGAAGTCGGCCCATGAGGTGGAAGAGGGCCGGGAAAGTCATCTTAAAGATTGTCCTCAGCGTCGGGATCTTGGTCTACCTCTTTTCCCAGATATCCCTCCTTCCCTTCTGGGAGGCCTTTCTCGATGCGAGACATAACTACATCATCCTGGCCTTCCTTCTCTATATAATCGGGCAGATGCTCTCCGCCTATAAATGGCGGCTCTTGGCCACGATCCTCGGCTTTCGGCGGAGATTCAAGAGGTTCCTCGCCTACTACTTCATCGGGATGTTCTTCAACCTCTTTCTCCTCGGAAGCATCGGTGGCGATGTGGGAAAGGTGTACCTCCTCGCAGGGAGGCGGGACAGCCGGATGAGGGCCGGCTACTCCATCTTGGCGGACCGGTTCACCGGAGGGATGGCCCTGGCCACCATCGCTATTATTGCCCTCGTCTCTTCCCCAAGCATAGGCGTGATCCCCTTGTGGCTTAAGCTTTTCCACTGGGTTGGCTTGGATATTGGGATCTCCCCCTCAAGCATAGGCGTGATCTCCTTGTGGCTGAATATAGGGCTTATCGGGGCGTGTGCGGCTGTCTGGATCTTGGTCGTCGCCTTCCCCCGTTTCCTCCCTTTCCTCCCCTGGCTGACCCAGTGGGCCAAAAAGGTCAAGTTGGGAGACTTCACCGTCTATTGGTCTCATCCGGGGAGGATGTCCCTGGCCCTCTTCCTCTCCTTTGTCTTTCAGATCATCAATATACTGGTCTTCGCCCTTCTCGGGATGTCTCTGGACTTAGGGGTCCCCCTAGGATATTATTTCGTTATCGTCCCCCTGGTAGACCTGATAAGCATCCTTCCTATCAGTATTAGCGGGATCGGGGTACGAGAGGGATCTTACGTCGGCCTTCTCTACTTGGCGGGTGTGGAGC
>MGQS01000054.1:16719-26392 GCA_001797905.1 Deltaproteobacteria bacterium RBG_16_54_11
TTCGGGCTCTTGGGGTTCTTGGTGGTTATGGTTGCCAGCCTCCTCGGCGGTATCATCTATATCTTTGGCAACTACCCTATCAAGCTGAGGCGCCGGAGGGGGGGAGTCACCCCGACTGTTTAACCATCTACGTTTAGGAGAAGTAGGTGATGGTGAAAAAGAAGGTGAGATGGCCTATTTATGTAAGGGGGTTATCCCTTTTTGGAGCGCTGGCCCTCTTATTTATGGGTGTTTTTCTGGGGGCAAGCACACCTCCTGTCTATGGGCCGGCCCTGCAGAAGAAGGGTAGCGAAGCCACCTCTGATTCCTTTCGCTTCGCCGTCCTTTCTGATAGCCATAAGGGTTGGGGGATATTCATGCCCATCATGAAAAAGATAGCGGGGGATGAATATCACTTTGCCGTCCACCTTGGTGATATTGTCCAGCATAGCAATGAAGATCGGTATCGTTTCTTCTTTAAAAAAGTGGCGGAGGTAAAGGGGAAACCCCCTCTCTATTTCGTCCCCGGAAACCATGATGTATATGACTACGGCTATAATGCCAAATATAGCCTGGAGAACTTCCGGCGGTACTGTGGCCGTGATTATTACTGGTTCTCGCGGGGGAATAGCGCCTTTGTCGTATTTAACGATGCGCAATCGATTATATCGGAGGATCAGTTCCGCTGGCTGGAAAGCACCCTGCGGGATATCAAGGGAACATTCACCCATATATTCGTCTTTATGCACGTCCCCCCCTTCGATCCCCGAGCAGGCCAGGACTATTGTCTTCCTAAAAGTGATGGTGAGCGATTTATGGCGTTGATGGAGAAATATCGGGTCGATTATGTCTTCAGCGGACATATCCATTGCTATTTCAGGAATATCATCAATGGGATTACGTATATCGTCATCCCTTCGGCAGGAGGAACGCCGCGGTGCTCTCCTCCCCTTTACGGCTATCTGCATATTGCAGTGAATAAGGAAGGGATAAAAGACTCGGTGGTCAAGGTGGAGGATGATTGGTGGTTTCAGTTAAAAGGTGATATACAATATGAGCTGCGGGTGAGACGTCCCTACCTCCTTGTCTTAGGCGTGGTACTAGGGCAATCTTCTTTCTATTTCTTCGCCGCTTAATAATCGTTTTTAGAAATTGAAAAAACAGGAGAGACGGCCTATAATGAGTTTCCTTCAGCATTTTAACCGCCACGTGAGATGAGACGAACATGCCGCAGCGAGATATCTCCCTTGTGATCCCGGTCTACAATGAGCAGGACAGCATCAAGCCCTTGATCGCGGAATTAGGGGAGGTGCTAAACGGGCTAGACAAGTCCTATGAGATCATCTTTGTGGATGACGGCAGTCGGGATCGGAGCTTTGCACTATTGAAGGAGGCTGCCGCGCATGACCCGCGGATACGGGCAATCCGCTTCAGAAAGAATGCAGGGCAGACGGCGGCCTTCGACGCCGGCTTTAGGACGGCCCAGGGGGATATTGTGGTGACCATGGATGCCGATCTTCAGAATGATCCGCGCGATATACCCCGTCTTTTGGAAAAGATAGAGAGGTTCGATGTAGTCTGCGGGTGGAGGCATAAAAGGAGAGATCCATGGATCAAGATCGTTTCCTCTCAGATAGCCAACGCCGTGAGAAATACGCTGAGCCAAGAGGAGATCGCCGATACAGGCTGTTCCCTGAAGGCATTTAGGAGAGAATCCCTGCATGACATGAAGCTCTTCAACGGCATGCACCGGTTCCTCCCGACCCTCGCCAAGATGGAGGGCTTCACGGTGACGCAGGTCAAGGTGAACCACCGCCCCAGGCGGTTCGGGAGGACGAAGTACAATATCCGCAATAGGATGGTCAGGGCCTTTGCCGACCTCTTGGCCGTCCGCTGGATGAAGAAGCGCCATCTCACGTATGAGATAAAAGAGACCATCAGATGAACGCACAATCGGATATCGCTTATGCAGGCATTGCGCACTCTCCATACAGTTCTTCCTTGATTCCATGGGCTTTCTCAAGAAACAAGGGCATATGGAATGCGATAATGTTCGACAGGGACAAGAGGACATGTATAGACTGAAAGGCGCACGCAGACCATGACGGGAAAAGGATACGAGCGGCTCTTTTGGGCCCTGGCCTTGGGGCTTTTTTTCTTCCACCTCCTCTATATCTGGCTTACCCCGTTTGATCTCGCCCCGGACGAGGCCTATTACTGGGATTGGTCCCGCAACCTCGCCTTGGGCTATTACAGCAAACCGCCTTTGGTGGCGTGGGCGATTGCCCTCTTCACCCGCCTCGGTGGAGACCATCCTTTCTTCGTGCGCCTGGGTGCGGTCCTTTTCTCCCTGGGAAGCAGTCTCGTCCTCTTTTACCTCGGCAAGGCCCTTTTCAATGAAAAGGTGGGGTTTTGGGCCTCTATCCTCGCCAATGCCACCCCCGGCTTCGCCCTGGGTTCCGTCATCATGACCATCGACCCCCCGCTCATGTTTTTCTGGGGGCTCACCATCCTTCTGCTGCATCGGGCCTTGTCAAGGGGACAGCCAGCGTATTGGTATATGGCCGGCATCAGCCTAGGGCTGGGATTACTCAGCAAATACACCATAGTTGCCCTGATTCCCTCTCTGTTCATCTACCTCGCCTTTTCTCCCGCGAAGAGATCTTGGTTGAGAAAAAAGGAGCCATATCTCTTCATATTCATCGGCCTCATCGTCTTATCGCCAAACCTCTACTGGAATTATATCAACCAGTGGCCCTCCATCAAACAGCCGGCCGGGCTGGTAGGCCAAAGAAACCTGAGTAGCCTCACCACCTTCATCTGGTTCTTCGGGCCTCAAGCCGGTATCCTCTCACCCCTTACCTTTCTCTTAGTGCTCTATGGCCTGTGGCAGGGAGGAAAACGGGGGATCTTGCATCATGACGATCGCTTGCTCTTCCTTTTTTGGCACGCCCTGCCCCTCTTAGGCTTCTTTATCATCCTGAGTTTCTTTTCCGTCTGCTATGTGAATTGGGCTGCCCCGGCCTATTTCACTGCCTTTATCTTGGCTGTGGCAGTTGTGTGGGAAGGGAGCTGGCGAGAAAAGGCCAAAAAACGGGTCTTGACCACGGCGTTGATCGTGGGGATCGCGAGCTGTTCTTTGCTTTTTACCATGGATGCGCTGAGGGGCGCGGCAGTAGCTCTTGGGGTTAATATCGCCGCCGACAAATTCCCCACCAGTAGGTTGACGGGTTGGCGAGAGCTCGGAGAGGAGATGACCGGGCTCCTCGATCAGGTGGGGAGAGAAAAAACCTTCATCATCAGCTATAAGAGGGATTATGTCAGCGAGGTTGCCTTCTATGCGGAAGGGCACCCCACGGTATACACTCTGAACCTCTCGGGCCGCACGGAAAGCCAGTACGACCTATGGGAGGGGTATGAGAACAAGATAGGTTTTAACGCCCTTTATATCACCAAGCTGAACCGCCGCCCGCCTGATAATTTTGCCGGCGCCTTTGATCGGGTAGAAAAGATAAAAGAAGTAGAGATCTATGCGGGCAAGGAACTTATCAATGGGTATTCCATATTTTTCTGCGAGGGTTTCCGTGGACTCGGTGAAAGGGCACCATGAGATAAAGGGTTAAGTCCCTTTATCCCCAAAACCGAGACGACTCAAGATCTCCTGTTCCTTGGCCTCCATCTGGACAGCCTCCGCAGGGGCATCCTCATGGTCATAGCCCAAGAGGTGGAGGATCCCATGGACGAGGAGCAGGACCATCTCCTCCTCCAAGATTACACCCCTTTGCCGGGCTTCCCGCTCGGCCGTCTCCACCGATACGACGACATCGCCTAAGACCGACGGATTTAGATGTCTATCTTCTCCTTCCCTCATGGCGAAGGCGAGGACATTGGTCGGGTGATCTCGGGAGAGGTATTCGCGATTGAGGCGCTGTATCTCATCGTCGTCCACCAGGACGATGCTCAGCTCACTCTCGCGAAACCCCAAGTCGCTTAATATCCTTTCGGCCATTTTCTTTACTTTTCCCGGCCTTACCCTTTGCCTCTTTTGTCGACTTTGGACTACTACCTCCATTCTTCTGTCGCTCCCCTTCTGCTTGAGCCTCCGGATATTCTATGCGCTGGTGATGGATGGCATTAAGGACGATATTAAAACTCTTGGCAGCCGCATTGAGATCTTTTAAGGTCAACTCGCACTCGTCAAGCTGCCCGTCGATGAAGATATCGTTAATGATCTTCTGGACCAGCCCTTGGATGCGGGCGGGGGTGGGATCATCCAGGGTGCGCGAGGAGGCCTCCACGGCATCGGCCAGCATCACGAGCCCTGCCTCCTTGGTTTGCGGCTTGGGGCCGAGATACCGGAAATCCCTCTCATCCACCTCCTGCATCCCCGTATTCTCCTGCTCTTTTGCCTTTTGATAAAAAAAGTTAATGAGCCTTGTTCCGTGGTGCTGTCTGATGCTGTTGATGATCTTGCTGCCCACTTTGTGTTCTTTTGCCAGCTCTATGCCATCCTTCACATGGGAAACGAGTATTAAACTGCTCATACTCGGCGTGAGCTTATCGTGCCGGTTGTTCCCCGTCATCTGATTTTCGATGAAGTATTGAGGTTTCGTGATCTTGCCGATGTCATGATAGTAGGCGCTCACCCTCGCGAGCAGCGGATTGATGGTAATGGCCCTGGCCCCTGTCTCAGCCAGGTTGCCGACGATCATACTGTGATGGTAGGTTCCAGGGGCCTTCATGAGCATCTCCTTGAGGAGCGGCTGATCCAGATTGGCCAGCTCCAATAGCTTGATGTCCGTCGTATAACCGAATATCGATTCCACGACCGGCGTTATCCCCACTACCATTATGCCGGCAACGGCCCCCCCTGCCAATCCCATCAAGAGGCCAAAGAGGATATCCACCTCAAAGATCCTCCCCGTGCTCATCCCCTGAAAAGAGACGAGCAGAAAATTGGTCAATCCCACAAGAAGGCCCCCCTTAATCAACTGAGACCTTTGATCGCAGCGGGCCACGCTGTGTGCCCCTACGATACTTCCGATGAGATAGAAGATGGGGAGAAAGATCCCCTCTCCCAAGAGGAGGCCTGTCAGGAGGCTGACAAAGATGGCATAGACCAAGGCTACTTCGGAATTGAGCACTACCCTGATCAACATAGCGCCGGCGGCCACGGGGAAGAAGTAATAATAAGAGCTGAGCGGAACCCCTGGAAAGGCACCGGCGAGGCCTTCGGCTATGGCAACCGAGATCCTCGCCATGCCTAAGGAGGAGATCAATATGAGGATAAGGAAGAGTATGTCTTTGTTGGTGGGTGATACCTTCCTGATGTTCTTCGTGGAAAAGAGATAAAAGGCAGCAACAAAAAAACCTGTCAACAAGAAAAACCCTATAACCATTACCAAGGTGCCGCCCTTGCGCCGCTCTTCGCGAAGGGCCTCGAGTTTAAGCAGACCCTCCTCGGTCACCCGCTCCCCCTTTCTCAACAGGATCTCCCCTTTCTCAATCGAGAAGAAGACCGGTTTTACCAGCGTGCGCTCCACCGTTCTCCTTCTGTCGGTCTCCTCCCTATTGAAGGTAAAATTGGGTGAGACGAGGTTATTGATGATCTTTGCCATCACCCCCCTGAGATCGATGGGGACGTTCTGTGTCTGAGGCCCTTCGAGGGTCTTTTTAATGGCCTCTTTAGCCTCCTGGTAATCGAGGAGGGAGTCGAGATCCCTCCTGGTTACCTCCTCCCCTGTTTGGATATTTCTCACCACAATCCCCTCTTCCTGCAAGAGGAGCTCCTTGTCACTCACGATACCCTGCTTCATGAGGGGGGCAGTGAGATCTTCTAAGCGCTTTATCAGCTTTTCATTAAAGCGATATGTCTTTAAAACAAGAAATTCGCGAGAAGTAAGCTCAAAGCCTAGAATGTGCTCCACTTCTCCCTTCTGCGTCTTCTCTGAGCTGCGCCTCCTCATCACCGAGAAAGCGGAATCTATAATGCCTTCAATCTCCGGGAGTACAGAAGGAGCATAATCATAGACCGGCAGGACCTTGCGTGCCGCATCCTCCATATTTTTCTCGGTAGCCCTCTTGTCCTTTACCAAGAGATCGCGGTCTGTCCTCAGGTCTTTCTGGGCCATATCTCCGAGCCGATAGAGCGGAGGGGCTTGTTCCAAGGTTTGAGATAGGAAGGCAGCAATGGCAAGAGAGGCAACGATCAACAAAAGCCATCGCTGCGCAGAGGGCATCTTGAAGATGCGCCAGAAAGGTCGCACTTTTATTTTCCCCCATAAGAGCAACCGGGAGAACCCCCCCCGTGTTCTTCTCGCCTGATCCGTTTTATCCATTTCGTTCGTCACTGCTCCGTGGCTCTGCCTTGTTGCTCGGCCTCCTCATAGGCCTTGATGATATCCTGGACCAAGGGATGCCTGATGACGTCCTTCTCGCTGAAGTAAACGAATTTTATTCCCTGAATCTTCTTGAGTACATGCTGAATTTGAATCAAGCCCGATGCCTTCCCCTCAGGCAGATCGACCTGGGTGATATCACCGGTGATGACCACCTTGGAGCCAAAACCCATCCTGGTGAGGAACATCTTCATCTGTTCCGGCTTGGTATTTTGAGCCTCATCTAAGATGACAAAAGAATCGTTCAGGGTCCTGCCGCGCATGAAGGCCAGGGGGGCTACTTCGATGATCCCCCGTTCCATCAATTTTGACGCCTGATCGAAGTCCAACATGTCATGGAGGGCATCATAGAGGGGCCTCAGATAGGGATTAATCTTCTCATAGAGATCACCGGGCAGAAAGCCCAGCTTTTCCCCTGCCTCCACAGCGGGCCGGGTCAATACGATGCGCTGTACCTCCTTTTTCATCAAGAAGGAAAGGGCCATGGCCATAGCCAGATAGGTCTTTCCCGTACCGGCAGGGCCGATGCCGATTACCATATCATGCGTTCTCATGGCATCGATATATTCTTTTTGCACCACGCTCTTGGGGGTGACGACCTTTTTCTGGGAGGAGATATAGACCGTGTCGAGAAATATATCCTCCAGATTGGTCGAGCGGTCACTGGAGAGGATCCGGATAGCGAAATCGATGTCGCTGACATAGATCGGATAGCCCCGCTTCAAGAGCCTTTGGAGTTCCCTCAATAACCTGCCGGCCAGCTCAACATCTAACTTCTCCCCCTCGATGACGACGTTTCCCCCCTTGGTGTGGACCTTTACCTCAAGCTTTTTCTCTATGGCCTTCAGGTGGTCATTATGGGGGCCGAAGAGGGCCTTGGCCTCTTCGACGTCATCAAAATGTAGGTTCATCTGCACTCAATGCCCTTCTTCTTTCGCCCTCTCTATCCTTCTCCCTGATGCTTTACTATGCGCAAGACGTCATCCTGTCTCTGTTCAGATATAGACTTTTCCTGGTCAGGGAATAGGTTAGGGGAGATAGAGGCTTTGGAACGATGCTGTTTTCATGGAATTGAGGATTATTATAACATCAGAACTCGCTGATTGCAATACCACAGGGGCTTTGGAGCGAAAACCGGCCTCTTAAGAGCCAACCGCATATAAGGAGGATATATTCAAGCGGCGTGCCTCCTGATCTCCTCCACGATCTGCGGGAGTATCGCGCCGGCAGATCCTTGGATGAGATAATCGGAAACGAAGCCGGTCAGGGGGGTGGGCTCCATATTGATCTCAACTACCTTGGCCCCGCTTTGCTTCGCTAACGGAGGTATCCCCGCAGCGGGATAGACCACTGCCGAGGTCCCTACTACCAAAACCAGATCACAAGTCCTCGCCTCCTCAAAGGACCTGTTTTGGGCCTCCGGCGGAATGGGTTCTCCAAAAAAAACGACATCCGGCTTCAAGATGGAGCTACACTGGGGACATCGAGGGGGGATATCCTCGAAGGAAAGGGAAGCAGATTCTTGGCGATACCCACATCCGAGGCAGACCAGCCACTGGTTGGAGCCGTGGAACTCGATGACCTCTCTGCTCCCCCCCCGCTGATGGAGGCCATCTACATTTTGCGTGATGACGGAATTCAAAAGGCCCATCCGCTCCAATTCCGCCAAGGCGATATGGGCGGGATTAGGCTCAGCGCCCAGAACCAACTCCATCATATCCTTTATCATATTCCAGACCTTCGCCGGATTCGATCGGAAGGCGCTGATATGGGCATACTCCTCGGGATCATATTTGTCCCACAGGCCTCCTGCGCTGCGAAAGTCGGGGATGCCGCTTTCCACCGATATTCCAGCACCGGTCAAGGCAATGGTCTTGCGAGAATCGGCGATGTCCGTGGCTGCTCTTTTGATCAAAGCTTCTTTGTTACCCTGTGTAATCTTCACTTGTTACCTCCTGCTCCTGAAGCGCGGTTGGCTAACCTATTCCTTATTTAGACTTGAAGATATCTTCGAAATAACCTGCTAGAAAACCCTCTTTAAGCTGAAAATATAGCGCAGAGGAATAAAGGCTGTGGGAATGGGAATTGTTTTTTCGATGATAAACTTCCCATGTATCAATTCTTTAAACCTTTTAATATCAAATGTATGAAGATGCCACTCATCCTCCATTCTCCTAGAAGGACGATAGTTTTTCCTAAATAGGAGTTTATCAACTCTTAATGAAAAGAGTAAGTTCTTTATCCAATTAATATACTTTTCATTTGGAATAGTGATAACAATTACTGTTTCATTTTTTGAGACACGCTCTATTTCTTTTAACAAGGCCTCGGGATGCAGGATATGCTCAATTACCTCTGTAGAAACTATTTTATTGAAGCTTCTTTTTTTAAAAGGAAGGTTTTCAGCATCAGACTGAACGATAAACTTTTTTCCATTTTTTTTACAATTTTCCCAGGCGGTCTTCACCATCAGGTCGGAAATATCTGCCCCAACCCCTCGTTTGCAGGCTGCTTGATTTAATAGGTATCCACTTCCACATCCTATATCAAGAAAGTGATCGCCGTTGGTCAATCGAAGCAAATCCTTAATCTTTTTAAATCTCATTAACTCTACAAATTTTACCAAAAAGTTCGAATGGAAAATATAGTCCTCAGGATTATACCTTCTTACCATCACCTCGTTCCACTCTTTAAAGGACTTTTTCATAGCCATCTTTTAAACCAATCCTCTGTCCCTGTTTAAGCCGCAGAAATGCTGAAGAATAAGAAACTTCTTCACTTTATCTTCTCCCTGGCCTTCTGTATCAAGGTTTCCTCTTCAGGAGTTCGAGGCCTGAGTTGGGAGGCTTTTTCATACATCCTTTTCTCCTTTTCTATAAGGCCCAACTTTTCATAGACGACAGCCAGATTGTAAACAACCTTTAACGAGCCAGGTTCCATCTGCCTGGCACGTTCAAAACAATCCCGCGCTTTTTCCAATCTATCAAGGCCGAAGTATGCGACACCCATATTGAGCAAGGTATCCCACGTGGGTTTTTCAAGATATCCCACACGCTTAAAGCAGCTTAAGGCCTTTTGTAATTTATGTCGCTGAAGATAGGCCCTTCCGAGTAATCTATACACTTCCACCCTCGTCTCAAGCCCTGCCCTCCCTTTGTATATTTTCAAAAACTTTATGGCCTCATTTATTTCACCTTTCTGAAACAAGCAAACACCTAGGTAGTAATAGGAATCTGCTAGAATATTAGGACTAAGCCTCATGGCCTCCTTCAGCGCCTCTATTGCTTCCCCATACC
>MGQS01000054.1:26437-27277 GCA_001797905.1 Deltaproteobacteria bacterium RBG_16_54_11
ATACGGGCGGTTCGCTATTGCTTTAAGCAAGGCCTCCTCAGCCTCTAGAAAATGCTCCTTTGTCCCATAGATCTGATGGTAAATCCCAAGATAATAAAAAGGATAAAAATCTTGAGGGAACCTCTGACAGGCAATGTTCAGTTCTCTTTCGAGCTCCTTCAGATAGCTCTTGTCATCTCTTCTTTCCTTGACATAATCCATAGTGATAAGAGCTGGCCGCAGGTAATGAAAGCCATATTGTTTTATCAATTCATCAAACTTTGTCCCCCTTTTTATATAGAGATTAGAAACATCATCAAAAGCCACGAGCGTCCAATTCTCATCTTCATCAAGCCAGTAGAAGAGGGACGCATAACCCTTATCTCTTTCATCGTGCATAAGAACGATGTCTATCCCATATTGGTCGGCTACATTTTTCCACACCTCTTTTTTTTGTTGCGCCATACCATCAAGCCAAAGGAAGTCTTGATCGTATATAGTGGGGGTCCTCCCATCTATGTAGACGGAGATATCCGGCCAGAGGTGCCAGATGAGATACCCGCCAAAGTTATAGTCGTTGAATATATTCCCTCGCACATTGTGCTCTTTTAAAAAGTTTACCGCCGTCGCCGGGTAATTAGTCCAGACCCCCAGACCTATCCTCTCTTCACTAATGAGCACCATCATGGCCTTGGCTGAAAAGACAATTGTTACAAGTAGAGGAAGAAAAAAAATCCATTGCCATCTGCGCATGCGCCACTGGAATTGAGTAAGATTTTTTATGATTATGGGTGTTGTCGCTATGGCAAAATCAGTGCAAAAACGGATGTGTTTGAAAGCCATATAGGAAAAAAAGGCAAA
>MGQS01000054.1:27318-27604 GCA_001797905.1 Deltaproteobacteria bacterium RBG_16_54_11
CAAAAAGGAGATAGCCCCTACGAGAAAGAGGGCGCGATACCACATCGTGGGCTCAATTACAAAAAGACCTAGAGCCCTGATGTCCACGGGGGTCCATTCGGCGATAGACCCGAGGGCTTCTTCAGCCACTGCTGTCTTTATAGGAATGAGAAAGACGCGATATGTATAGGGATTAAAAAAGGAGGCTAGAATTAAAAGAAGGCACAAAAAAAGCAAGCCTTGTAGCTTCTTATCTTGAAATACCGGTTTGAGGTCTCGGTGATGGCTCAGGGCCAAGGGTAAAAAT
>MGQS01000055.1:0-4644 GCA_001797905.1 Deltaproteobacteria bacterium RBG_16_54_11
CCGCTCCGGATGATGCCAAGAAACGCAGCCATTCCAGATTTGAACCCAAAGCGTCTATTTTACCGAAGGAAGCCGCCACAGCGGCCGCAACCACACCCACGCAGATTTCCACCAGGGCGATGGATATGCGCAGGTGATAGGCGAGGACGGCGGAGAGTACGGCCAATCCAAGCCAAAGGGAAGCAATAATGAAAATCTGTTCCATAATGGAGTCCTCCTTCCACAAAACCTTTCAGGCCGTCTCGCAGGCATAAAAAAACCCGCTTCGCAGCGGGTTCTTCGTCGCATAGTAACGACTCCTCTGCCGCAGAAGCCTGCGTCGTAGGAGTCATCAGCCCGGCCTGGGCGATTGTCAGGGGAACTCCATCCCCTCTTAGTATAAATAAATAATACCTGGTTTCCAATCATATGTCAAAATAAAAACCCCCATGGTAATCCCTTCCTTAAATAAACAAGGAATCGGAACCTTTTGAGCCCCTGCGCTATCGCGCTACCTTCGCCATCAGGGCCGAGGCGCGGCAGAGCATCCTCCCCCAGAACGGTGAGCTCGACCGGCGGGCATTGGGATGGATAAAACAAAAACGGCGGCACCTGATCTCCTGCAACCTCTGTTGGAATGCCTTCCCGGCACCCGCACCGAGATCAGGGAAGTACCCGGGTATATGATAGCCGAACGCGCTAAATCCCTCCTCTTCCTCTTTATGATACGCGAAAAGTCGGAGAAGGTGAGTTGGTTTGTCTCAATCCCGAATCTTTCGGGGTGGCGCTGCCACGGCGCACCCGGCTCCATCTCGATGGTGAAGGTCCTGATCCCCTGGACATTGGGAAAGTGCCTTCTGATACGGGTGATGAGCCGTGCAGTCTCCTGCAAATCCTCGGCGCGCTCAAAAGGCAGGCCCAGACCGAAAAAGAGGTCCACCTTCACCCCCTTGTCCCTGATATATGCGAGACAATCCCACAGCTCCTGATTGGTATAGGCATACCCCTTGTTGCGTCTGCGCACCTCCTCAACACCGCTCTCGGGAGAGAGGGCGAGGAGGGATCGCGGACCAAAGGTGCGGGCAAAGGCATCAACAAATTCCCTGGTAGGAAGGCCATACGATTCAAAAAAGAACTCCACCGGCAGGGCCTCCTCTCTGATCCGCGCAAAGAGCTTAAGATAGTAGTCCGGCTGCTGGGGATAGGGGTCAAAGCAGACGTGCATGGTCTCATACCCCCAGCGCAAGGCCTCTCTGATGGAATCCAGCACCCGTTCAGCGTCGCGGAAGATCACCTGCCGGCGTCCGGCAATGAGGCGCTGGGCATCCCTCCCCCCGCCGCACCACGTGCAATTGACCGGGCACCCTCTGCCGATCATGAGGTCGAACATACGCGTCTTGAGGGAAAAGAAGAGACGGTTGCGCTCCTTGGAAAACCCCTTGACAAAAAAAGGCATGAGGACCCAGTCGATGTAGGTACGGTGATTTTTCAAGAGGGTAAAATTGGTAAAACAGAGCCCATCCACTATTTCCTGAGAGGCGCAATATGCCAAGGGGTTCTCGCAGACCACCTCACCCCGGCGCCACGTCAGGTTGGGAACCTGTTCAAGGGCGCCACTGTTGCGCACGGCCTCAACCAAGCGGAGCAGGGGGATCTCCCCCTCGCCGCGGATAACGGCATCCACGCAGGAAAATTGCTCGACGATCTCGCGGTGATAGTAACTGGCAGTCAAACCACCCAGCAGGACAAAGACCTCGGGGAATGCCTCCTTGACCTGCCTGGCCTGTTCCATGACATCGTAGGCCTGGGGGTGCCAATGCAGGGGAAAGGCCACAATCCGCGGGTGCGTGCGCCCGATGTAGTCAAGCAGCGAAAATCCTCTGTCCTCGATCCACTCCACACCGAGGTGTACGACCTCGGTCTCATACCCCTCGCGTGTCAAAAGATCGGCCAGGGCCAGGACCCCCATGGGCATATAATTGATAAAGGTGTACGCACCAAGAGGGCGGTAGTAATTGTTGAATTTGGGGGAATGGACAAAGAGGCAGTCCATCCTTTACCTCCGATGCGCCCTGCTGATCATTGCCGCCGCAAACCGACCGGACAAGGCCGCCCCCACGATCCCATGCGCGGGACGGGTATAGTGACCTGCCAGATAGAGCCCCGGCACCGCGGTCTTGTTGGCCGGCCTCCCCCTCCCGATCTGCCCCGGCGTCGGGGCAAGACCGTAGGTGGCGCCTGCCTCATTCATCGTGTAGCGCGCAAGCGTACACGGGGTGGCGGCCTCCATGACGACGCAGTGTCGCGCAAGACCAGGGATGACCCTTTCTTCTGCCAGGCGGATGAGCCGCTGAGCCATTTCTTCTTTTATTACACGATAACGGGATTGATCGCTCCCCCCCCAGTTGTTCAGGAACCCATACGGCGCCGCGGTCATGAGACGCACGATGTGGTGCCCGGCCGGTGCAAGGGAGGAATCGAGAAAGGTCGGTATGGTCATGATCATCCCCGGGTCATCAGGCATCTCCCCCCTGATCAACGACCCATATTCTACCTCAGTATCTTTCGGGCTCACGTAGGTAAAGTATGGCAGGGCTGCGCGATCCAGTTTCATCTTTACCCCCAAATAGACCAGAAATGAAGACAGGGAGTACTCCAGGGAATTGACCAAACGGGCGAACCGCCTGCCGTATTCCTCAGGCAACAGAGTAACAAGTGCTTGACGGATATTAATGGCGGCGACGACGGTCCTCGCGGCAAGGAAGGTTCCTCCTCGGATGATAACGCCCCGGACGCCACCATCCTCTACCACGATCCTTTCCGCTGCCGTGCGGAGCCTGACCTCGCCACCCGCCTCGACAAAGGCTTTCTCCAACGCCTGCGGAATGGCCCCCATCCCTCCTTCGGGGTACGATACCCCCTGGCTCAGGACCTTGCTGATGAGGGTCGCCGTAAAGAGAAGGGAGAGGCGGCCAGGGGGAAGGTGGGCAGGGAGAGTGGCGAGGACCTGTTTGATCCGTGCATCCCGAAAGTACCGGTCCATGACCGCACCCACCGAGGCCCGCTCATGCCTGATCAGGTGCCGAAAGAAAAAAGGGAAAAGGAGCATCTGCCACCACGTCATCTGCTCAAAACGGCGTATCTCCCCCCCGATCCTCTTGAGCAGGGCGAAGTATCCCTCAAAGCCTTTTTGCTCGTGGGGAAAGAGCTTTTTTACCGCGCTCAGATATTCCTCAAAGCCCCCGTGGAGGTGGAGATCAAGGCGAAAATCAGGGTATATATTCCGTGCCGTCTCGATGCCGAGAAAGCGAAGGTAGGGCAGCGCGCCGGTCTGCTCCAGGAGCAGGTAAAATTCTCCCCCCTCCTCACAGCCGCCGACGAAGGAGCCGGTGGCATCAAAGGTGAAACCATCTCGCTGAAAAGAGGTCACATACCCGCCGGTGCGCTCCCCTTGTTCCAGTAATACGATCCGTTGCCCGCGCCGCGCCAACAGGGCCGCAGCAGTCAAGCCCCCCATCCCGCCGCCGATAACGATCACATCGTATGACATAGCGATTGCACACTTCCCTTAAATCTCGTTGACTTGGGTAAATCTTTGTCATAATATAGGTTGGTATGCGCTTTTTCAAGATGAATTTTGTGGGGCTGCGCGCCTTTTTAAATTAAATTTTGCGGATGCGCACATTTTCAAGATGAATTTTGTGAATGCGCACGTTTTCAAGATGAATCTTCGCGCTGCATGATACAGGATGGTACATACTACCGATGAATAATGTAAAAGGCTCCTCTATGACAGAACGGCAATATCTGATCGATGAAATTACTATTAAAGATTCATGGAGGCTCTTTCGGATCCTCTCCGAATTTGTGGAGGGATTCGAAACGCTGGCGGACGTACAACCGGCAGTGAGTATCTTCGGCTCAACGCGCGTGAGCACCGATAATCCCCTCTATACAAAAGCTGAACAGTTGGCAAGGCTTTTGGCAGAAAATGGTTTCAATGTCATCACCGGCGGCGGCCCGGGAATCATGGAGGCCGCCAATAAAGGGGCCTTAGAAGGAGGGAGGAAATCCATCGGATTGAACATAGACCTCCCCGCCGAACAGTCACCCAATCCCTACGCGAACATCCATTTGAGCTTCCGCTACTTCTTCGTGCGAAAGGTGATGTTCGTCAAGTACGCCATGGCCTACATCATCTTCCCCGGTGGGTTCGGGACCCTCGATGAATTCTTTGAGGCGATCACGCTCATCCAGACCAAAAAGATCAAGCCGTTCCCCGTCATCCTGGTGGAAAGCGCCTATTGGCAGGGGTTGGTCGATTGGCTCAAAGATTCCCTCCTCAAGGTCAAGCACATCTCACCGCAAGACCTGGAGATTATTCAGGTTATCGACGAACCGAGTGAGATCATCAAGTACATCAAACGGACGGTAATCATTTAATCCCTTCGGCGGCAATGAGGCCGAGGAAGTGGCGCAGGATCTTTGCCGTCGCCCCCCAGATCACATGCCCACCACTTTGATAGATGGATACCTTTTCGGTCTGCTCATTATAGGTAAAATAGTCCTCGCTTAAAACTCCTGCCTCAAGAAAACCGGCCAGGGGAAGGATAAGGATCTCCTCGATCTCCTCCGGGGAGGGCACAAAAGGATAGGGATATGGGA
>MGQS01000055.1:4678-5613 GCA_001797905.1 Deltaproteobacteria bacterium RBG_16_54_11
TCGTTATGATCTCATCAAGCGCCCCCACGAACTCCACGTCCTCGGGCTTCACCCCGATCTCTTCATGGGCCTCTCTGAGGGCAGTGGCCAGCATGTCCTGATCTGCGGGATCGTTGTTCCCCCCGGGAAAAGAAATCTCTCCTTTGTGATACTTTACCTTATCGGAACGCTTGGTAAAGAGGCAGTAATATGAGCCGTCCTTGCAAAACAGGGGTATCAAGACACTGGCCCGGCTGAGGCCGGAACCATCAGGTATCCGTTTAACCTCGCGCTGGGCGAGGACGGCCTTGACCCGCACAATCAGATCATCTGGACAAGAAGCAGATCGCGACATAGAATATAATATCTCCGGTAACCAAGAATCCTTATAGTTAAACAATATTATCTCATGGGCAAAAAGTAAAGGCGCCCTTGATCCGCCATTGCAGCGATGGGGGAAAAATAGTATAATGCAACTAACCTATTTTTTAAGGAGAAACAGATGAGCGGGAAGGACATATCAAAAATTTTAAAGATCAAGCCACAGGTAGTTATGAGAAATGGCAGGCCAGATGCCGTAATAATCAACATCAAGGACTACCAAAAATTGCTTGAGCGCCTTGAGGATAAGGAAGACCTTGCAAACCTTATAAAAATGCGCAAGGGTAGCCTGCACTTCAGGAAATTCGACAAATTTCTGGCGGAACACAATAATGCCTTATGAACTGTATATTGAGCGACGTGCGGAAAATGATTTAAAAAAGCTAGAAGAATCATTATTTTCAGAGATCATAGCAAGAATAAAAGAGCTGTCAGATAATCCTCGTCCACATGGTAGTAAGAAAATAGCAGGCTCGCAAAATGACTGGAGAATCAGAATTGCAACTATCGTGTCCTCTATGAAATTGAAAACAAAACAAAAACAATAAAAATCATGCGTGTCAAGCATCGGCGTG
>MGQS01000055.1:5764-5887 GCA_001797905.1 Deltaproteobacteria bacterium RBG_16_54_11
AGAGCACCTATCTCTCAGAATACCCCATCTCCCCTGACCAAAGGGTCACTGACCAAAGGGTCACCTTCGGCTTCGGCTTCGGCTTCGGCGGTTTGCGAAAGGGGGGTGGAGGGGATGTGAACC
>MGQS01000056.1:0-2737 GCA_001797905.1 Deltaproteobacteria bacterium RBG_16_54_11
TGGCCAAAGGGCCACCTCCGGCTGCTTTCCTTAGACTCAAAAATTTGGGGCAGGAGTAGGGGGCCGCAAAGCGGGAGGGTTCAGGAAGGTGGCAATATAAAGCCTCTGAGGGTGTTTTATACCTTTGGGGGCTTTTGCATTCTAAGCAACGAAAAAATCGGAACATAATCCACGAGGGAGGAAGACATGAAGAAATTGGCCCTCTTTTTAGTTTGTCTTATTACTCTTGCTTGGGGATGTTCTAACGCGATGTTCGAAGAACATGACGGGCATACCTATTACCGCAACGAGCGCACTGGAAAGGCAGTCTCTCCTGCAAGTGATTTTTATCAGCCGATACGAGAAAGCGATGCTGAGATACAACGTCGTAGACTTAACGACTCAAATATTAGTTATCAAAGTGGTAACAAACCTAAACCGGCCCCGTCACATGGTTTGCTTCCACCCTATAAAAAAGATGCTTATGGCCTGGGTGTATGGTCTGATAGTACGGGTAGAGCATTCCAGTGGCAAACTAAGTATGGGAAAAGTGTGCTTGGAAATGTCAAGGTGGATGCAAATGAGCCCGGGATCGGCATGGATCCGTTTGGCCAGCCAGTTACGGCAGTGCCCTTGAAGTAAAGCTCAGTCGAGTCACCGGGCGTCTTATACTGGTCAGTCTACTCCTTGTTAGACATATATGATTAACATTAAAAATAAGGAGGTTAACAAATGAAAAAGCAATTGGTTCGCATCTCAGTCTTACAATCAAGCAAAATTGTAACAGCTCTTTATGTCATATTTGGATTTTTCTACTCGCTGATAGGAATTCTGGTGCTAATTTTTGGAGGCCAAAACCTGCGAACAATGGGAATATTTTATATTTTAATGCCGATCATTATGGCTATTTTAGGTTTTATCTTTTTTATTATTTTTGCGGCAATTTATAATTTTTTAGTTAAGTATCTTGGTGGCATCGAAGTTGAAATAAAAAAAATTAAATAAGTATTAATGCACGAGGGGAAAAAGGGGTCAAATCTTTATTGTTGCCAAGAAACAGAAAGGAAGATACGCACCAATCAGAAATGTCATAAATGAAGATTTGGTCCCATAGCTCTTTCTAAGGAACAAAAACGAACCCGACTCTACCAAACACAAAGAACAAAACCTATGATTAATAGAAAAATCATCTCTGTAATAGGGGCTGTTTTTTTATCCCTCCCTCTTTGTTACAACTTCCCACAGGCAGAAACGAAACCAGTTGGTTTCGCCATTCCTTTTCCAGATCTAACCTTTGCTCAGACTCTATCCAAAGGAGAACAATCCTATCTCGACATCTCCGAAAAAAAGAGCTTCTCCCTTGAGGAGATTCGCGGAAATTTAATCCTCATCGAATTCATCAGTACTTATTGTGTAAGCTGTCAGAAACAATCGCCGATTTTCAATCAATTATATTCTTCCATTGAAAAAGACCCCGAATTGCAAGGAAAGGTGAAAATCATCGGGGTGGCTGCCGGCAATAATCCGACCGAAGTGGAGATTTATAAAAAAGAATATAAAGTCCCCTACCCCCTTATCAGCGACTTAAAATTTGATGCCCATACGGCAGTCGGAAGCCCTCGAACTCCTTTTACCATTTGGGTCAGAAAAGATGCTCAGGGAAAAGGCATTGTCGTGAGCTCCCATCTTGGTTTGATGGATTTAAAAAGTGCAATCGATGAAACCAAAGCCGTCCTTCAGTATGATCTCGCCCTGTTAAAACCGAAAAAAGGAGCCATCTATGATGGTGATGATCTCAAACCCCCTCTTGCTGAAGAGGAATTGATGGCAAAGGCTAAAGAAGGGATGGAATCCGCGGGAGGAAAAGTTCTTCACATTAAAAAGATATCCTTGAAAGATGGAGATTGGATTTATGTGGGAAAGGTTGATTTCGGAACATATCAGAGGACTCTCTTTTCAAAGCTGGCAAGCCGTCGAGCCGTCTGTGATATCTGCCATGATACGTTCTTTCTCTACACTTTTGACTCCGAAGGAAAGGTGATTGATATTGTCCCCATCCAGCTTACAAAAGTTGGGAATCTCAACTGGACCGAGGAGGACATAAAAAAAATAAAAACTCGAACCATAGGAAGATCTGTCCTCAGCCCATTCACTTTTGATTCCACCGTGGATTCTGTTTCCGGGGCGACCATCACAGCCGTGCTGATCTTCGATAGTTTGGATAAAGCAAAAGAAATCTTCGAGAAACTAAAGAAGGAAGGATATGTGAAGTAGTCTGAACCATCTTGTCATCCCCGCCCCGTATCACGTGCGGGCTAAACTTCAAATTCTATATATGATTAAAACGTATGCTTATATTGTCTGCCTTTTTTCCCTTATCCTGACCCTTATTCCACACTCTACCTATCCTTCCAACCTATACAAGTTCCATCACGTCGCCATGGGGACAGTGATTGAAATCACTCTCATTGGCGACAATGAAGAAGCGGCGAATAAGGCAGCCCTACAAGCCTTTCAGGAGATGAAGCGGATCGAGCAGTTGATGAGCCCGTGGATTGAATCCGGAGATGTTTTTCGGATCAACCAATCCTCCGGAAAAGAGCGGGTAAAGATTTCCAATGAGACCCTTGAAGTGATCAAGAAGGCACAAGAGATATCCGAACTTTCTGATGGTAGATTCGATATCACGGTCGGCCCTCTCGCTGAACTCTGGAGGAAGGCACGGGAGAAGAAAATCCCTCCTTTTGCAGAAGAAGTG
>MGQS01000056.1:2923-4576 GCA_001797905.1 Deltaproteobacteria bacterium RBG_16_54_11
TCTTAGGGTCGGAGGCTTAAAAAATAATCAGCCCTGGTCAATCGGTATTCAGCATCCAAGGGAATCCAAAAACTTCCTGGCAAGAATTTCTATCTCCGATATGGCTGTCGCCACCTCGGGAGATTATGAAAGATTCTTCATCTACGGAGGTAAGCGGTATCACCATATCTTTAACCCAAAAGATGGTTTCCCTACAGATGACTGTCAAAGTGTTACCGTACTTTGTAAAGAAGGAATGATGGCTGATGCCCTGGCAACCGCTGTGTTTGTTTTAGGCCCGGAAAAAGGATACACCCTCTGTCAAAAACTTGAGGGGGTTGATTGTCTCATCATGGATAAAGAAGGGAAAATAATCTTTTCCCCCGGCCTGAAAGACCGTATCTTGTTTGGTCCTTAATGGCTATTCAAAATTATAGTGAAGGCTAAAAGAAAGTTGTCATTCAGAAATGTCATAAATGAAGATTTGACCCCATAGCTCTTTCCTCTTGATTTTTAAAGCATTTTTTCTTCCCACCATCTGCATTCATGCTATAATATACCTATGCTAAGAGCAAACCGGAAAGTCGTATATTAAATGTTAGCATGAAGGAATCTAAGAATGGGTGATATTTGTAACTTGTCTCCCGAGAGGCTACGTGAGGTGATTAGAGAATCAAACAGCCAATCCGCTAAAGGTAGCCAGAAATACGTCATATGGGAGAATCATGCAATACTAAACGACTATGAATTCATAGCATGGGGGAAGAGAGGGGGACGTCCATAAAATTATAAGTTGACATGTTGGTTAGGGTTTGATAGCGTGTTTTCATGCCCCGGAAAGCAAGGATCGATTATCCTGGTGGAGTCCACCATCTCATCGTCCGAGGAATCGAGCGGAAGCGAATCTTCCAGGACGATCAGGATCGTAACGCCTTTCTCGACCGTCTGGGACTTCTTCTTCTGGAATCGAAAACATCATGTTTTGCCTGGGCCCTGCTGCCCAACCATGTCCATCTTCTGGTACGGAGCGGAGTGATTTCCCTGGCAGGACTGATGCGGCGGCTTCTGACCGGCTACGCCGTCACTTACAATCGACGGCACCACAGACATGGGGTGTTGTTCCAAAATCGTTACAAATCGATTCTGTGTCAGGAGGATCCCTACCTGTTGGAACTGGTCCGTTATATCCATCTGAATCCCCTCCGGGGGAAAATGGTGGAGAGTTTAGATGCTCTGGATCACTACCCTTACAGCGGGCACAGTGTGATCATGGGGTTCCGGAAGCGAGAATGGCAGGACGTGGACACGGTTTTAGGCTATTTCGGAAGCAGGGAGAAGAGGGCAAGAGGAAAGTACCGGGAGTATGTCGAGCAGGGGGTAGGGCAGGGGCGAAGGCCGGAACTGGTGGGTGGAGGGCTGATTCGGAGTCTGGGGGGATGGGAAGGAGTTCAGGGACTGGGGAGGTGGAGGGGTCGATTCAAAGGAGATGAGCGGATTCTGGGGGAGAGCGAATTTGTGGGAGAGGTGCTCAAGGCGTCGGAGGAGGCAATGGAGCGGCGATACGGATTGAGGGCGGAAGGGTTGGATCTGGAGAGAATCATCGGAAGGGTGGCGGAAATATTTGGGATGAGAGCGGAGGAGATCAAGACAGCGGGGAAGACCCCGAGGGGGGTG
>MGQS01000056.1:4593-4786 GCA_001797905.1 Deltaproteobacteria bacterium RBG_16_54_11
GAGTTACGGGGCGGTGAGAGAACTGGGGGTGAGTGGGACGGAGGTGGCAAGGAGGCTGGGTGTGACACAGCCAGCGGTGAGTCAGGCGGTAAAACGAGGGGCGAGGATCATCGAAGAGAGACATCTCAAACTCAAGGAAGGGTAGAATCTTATATTTTTATGGACGTCCCCCTATTTCCCCGTCCCCCTATTT
>MGQS01000056.1:4794-5218 GCA_001797905.1 Deltaproteobacteria bacterium RBG_16_54_11
CCTATTTCCCCCTATAACTATTACAAAAGCCGCTCTTGTGACTCCCCGTGGAAGTAAGGCAAAATATATTATGGGGCCATTAGCAGTAAAACTAAATAAACTAGCTGAAGGGGAATCATGTGATTATTTTATAAATGAAGATAAAATAGGATTGGATTCTAGTAAATATGTGGCATGTGTTATAGATGCCTCAGGAAAACATTTTTGGTCGGACAATTTTCTAAATAGATTTCGAAAATTGCGCAGGATACATTAGATTTCTCTAATATAATTAATCAATTTTGCCTTATTAAATTCTTATCTCAATTTTCAAAGTTGAACATTTTCATTTACCATAATAATATTCCTCACGGTCTTGCTGTAGCATTTTCCCCTTCTTTATTTTACTACCTTCAATCTTCCTTTGCCCTTCACTTCCTTCGGG
>MGQS01000056.1:5255-5509 GCA_001797905.1 Deltaproteobacteria bacterium RBG_16_54_11
TTACGGGACCCCGTTGTCCGCAAAAATCATATTGAGGTGCGGGGCCGTCATTTATATTTTGCCGCCTTGCGGCATGATGTCCTTAAAAGATTTAAAGGAGCATCATTATACAAAAAGGTGCGGGACTTTCATCCTCTATTATTTAACAATTTTTAATCTTCCCTTACTCTTTCCCCCTGGTGCGCCTTTGTTGGGGGTTCCCTTTGGTGGTTCCCCTTTTTGTCCTTCCAAGATATGGTGGTTGAAGAGGTTGT
>MGQS01000056.1:5720-6106 GCA_001797905.1 Deltaproteobacteria bacterium RBG_16_54_11
GATGAAAGGCGTAGCGGTCGGTCATCCCGGCCAGGTAATCGCAGACACAGGCGTCGATGCTATCGTAGAGTTCTTGCCTTCCTATCTCTTTCAAAAAGAAGTCGCAATCCGCGGTGAACCGCTCATAGAGCTCTATTAAGATCTTGGAGGCCTTGAGAAAATCTCCGTGCACCACCCCGGCGTCATATACCCGCTCGTAGAGGAATGCCCTGAGCCTCACCACGGCCGCCAGTATCTCCGGGCTCATGGCGAGAGAGAGCCCATTTTCCTGGGTAGCGAGGGTGGCATAGACGGTATCCTTCACCATCGCATCTATCCGCTCCCCATGGGTTTTGCCGAGGAGAGAGGAGCATTCCTTGGGGATATCCTGCTCAGCGATCACCCCG
>MGQS01000056.1:6133-7413 GCA_001797905.1 Deltaproteobacteria bacterium RBG_16_54_11
TTGACATAGGCGATGATGTCCGCCACCCTGACCACCTGTCCCTCCAAGGTAGCCGCTTTCTCCGAGGGATCCAGGGGGATGACTGCCCCTTTGGCCTTGGAGTGTTTAGTGATCCCATCCCGTACCTCATAGGTAAGGTTGAGGCCCCTTCCCTCCCGCTCCAGCAGATCCACGACGCGCAGGCTCTGGTCGGTGTGGGAGAACCCATGGGGAGCGATCTTATCGAGGGCCTCCTCGCCGGCGTGTCCGAAGGGGGTATGCCCCAGGTCATGTCCGAGGGCGATGGCCTCGGTGAGGTCCTCATTGAGCCGGAGGGCTTTGGAGATGGTCCTGGCGATCTGAGAGACCTCCAGGGTATGGGTCAACCGGGTACGATAGTGGTCGCCGGTGGGGGAGAGAAAGACCTGGGTCTTGTGTTTGAGGCGGCGAAAGGATTTGGAGTGGATGATCCTGTCCCTGTCCCGCTGGAAGGCGGGGCGAAGGTCGCATTCCTGTTCTTCCCGCACCCTTCCTTTCGTCTTCATGCTCAGCTGGGCATGGGGGGAGAGGATCTTTTTCTCTATCTCCTCCAATGCTTCACGGATCGACACCATAGCGCTCCCTACGGCTGGTGATCGTTGAGAATACTAAAATTCAATCGGGGAGGCTGAGACCATTCCCCTTGTAGGTATCGAAATCGGGGATCTCCCGCCGCAGAAACTCCCTCGCCTTCACCAATATCTCTTCCTCTATCTGCCGCACCCGTTCTGCCGATATATTATACCGCTGGCCGATCTCACGCAGGGTCAAAGGCTTCTCAGCCAACATCCTCTTCTCGAAGATCTCCTGGTTCCTCCCATCGAGTGAGAGGCGGAATTCCCGTAACTTCTCGGCAAAGAGTTGCTTGAGCTCTGCATCCCCCAGCCGTTCATCGAGGGCGGGTACTGCCGCCGAAAGGAGCTCTCCGTAGGTGGTTCGGGACTCGTCTCCTCCCACCGGGGCGTCGAGGGAGATATCCGCCATCTCCATCCGCTGGCCCATGGAGACCACCTCATCCTCTTTTACGTTTAAGTTCTCGGCCACCAACTTGGGGATGGGATCGAAACCCATATGCTCCAATCTCTCCTTCTCCTTTTTCAGGTCGAAGAAGAGCTTGCGCTGGGCCTGCGTGGTGCCGATGCGCACCAGCCGCCAGTTATCCATGATGAACTTCAGGATGTAGGCCCTGATCCAGAACGAGGAGTAGGTGGTGAATCTCACCCCGCGATAGGGGTCGAATCTCGTGACCGCCTGCATGAGCC
>MGQS01000056.1:7430-9269 GCA_001797905.1 Deltaproteobacteria bacterium RBG_16_54_11
ATGAGATCCAGCAGATTGCTGGTCCAGTAGCGGTGGTGTTCGAGGGCTATCTTCACCACCAATCTCAGGTTGGAGACGACCAGCTTCATGACGGCCTCTTTGTCTTTGTACTCACGGTACCTGATGGCCGTTTCCCGCTCTTCTTCTGCGCTGAGGATGGGAAACCGGCTGATATCGTGCAGGTAAAAGCGCAGGGGGTCTAAGGGCGCTAATTGCTCACCCTTCGCTTTTCCCACGATCTGGAATTCGGCGGGCTCTTCGGTGACGGGCTTCTTGGAGCTCTTGGGTGCCTTGGCCATTTTTCCTTTCCTTAGTAATCTATTGGCTAAACCGCCGAAGGTGGCCCTTTGGCCAGAGGTGACCCTTTGGTCAGAGCCACCTCCGGGAATCCCGCCAATGGCGGGAAAAATCAGCAATCCCCCCTCACCCCCTGGCTAAAGAGCCACCTCCGGCTTTAGCAAAGGGGGAAATAGATGGGGGGATTTGAAACCTATTTTCTCAGCAATTGTATGTTAATCCCATCAGGAGGAAATGACAACCCCCGCAGTCCCCGTCCCCTTAGGGGCTGGATGGCGGTATGTTCCCAGCCTCTTTTTCTTTGCATAGAAGGGACCTTTGTGGTATAAAGAAACATTATCCCCACAAGACGCAAGAGAGGCGTATGGCGAAGGCGAAGATTCTCATAGTGGACGACGAAAAGGGCATCCTCAAGTCCATCGGCGGCATCCTGCAGGATGAGGGATATCAGACCATTACCGCCCGGGATGGGAGGGAGGCCCTGCAGCTCTATCAGGCCGAGGCACCTGATGCCCTGTTGCTGGACATATGGATGCCCGATATGGATGGGCTAGAGGTCCTCAAGAGGCTGCAGGAGATCGATGTAGACAGCGCGGTGGTCGTCATATCCGGGCACGGGACCATCTCCACCGCCATCAAGGCGGTAAGGCTGGGGGCCTTTGACTTCATCGAAAAACCCCTGTCCATGGATGTCCTCTTGGTCATCCTGGAAAAGGCCCTTGAGCACCGCCGGTTAAAGCTGGAGAGCAAGCGTCTGCAAAGGCTCCTCAGGGAAAACGAGCGCAGCCAGCAGCAATTCGCTTTCTTGACAAGCGTCCAGGCAGAATCGGAGGAGCGTCTGTCCCCGCGCGCCGAGACTACGTTGGAGCCGGGTCTTTTGCCGCAGCGTACCCTCAAGCAAAGCATGGTCCTCTATGGGACCGGCCTTCATTCCGGGCTGAAGACGGGGATGATTCTCTTGCCCCAGCCCCCGGGCAGCGGTATTATCTTCTGCAATCTCTCCGAAGATCACGCCGTACCGGGACATCTGGATTACGTCCGCTCCACGGAGTCCGCCACCTCGGTGGCCAAGGGAAGGACTATTATCAGGACGGTGGAGCATTTTATGGCGGTCCTGCACGCTTACCGTATCAACAACCTCTTGATAAAGATCAACGGTGAAATCCCCATCATGGACGGCTCTGCCCTCGACTTTTGCCGTATCATCGAGGAGGCGGGGATCGAACAGCAGCCGGCGGGCCAGGAAGAGTTGGTGATCGACCGTCGCTATCAGGTGGGGGAGGAGTCGCCGGGCGGTAAATACATCTCTATCGAACCTGCCGATACCTTCGGGGTCAGGTATCAGCTCAACTATCCGCGTCCTATCGGCGAGCAGGAATATACCTTTATCTTGGATGGGTCGGAGCACTTCAAGGAAGAGATTGCCCCTGCTCGGACCTTTGGTTTTTTAAGGGATGCGGAAAAGCTCAGCAAGATGGGCTTAGCCGGTGGGGGCCATCTGCATAACATCATCCTGCTGGACGATAAGGGGGTGGTGAATAC